>RPQV01000296.1 GCA_003818595.1 Calditrichota bacterium | reverse complement strand
TCTTTGAGTCCGACCGCGCGAATCACCGCAGCGATTTCAACACTTTTGATGACCGCGTACAGAATCCATCAGCGTTTTCAGCGCCGCGTCAAATTAAGGTCGGTCTGGGCATTCTTTTTTAGCCTGCATGAATTGAATTAAATGACTGATAGGAGAAACGCATGAAAAAGTTGATCATTTTCATAATCACTCTGATGATTTTCAGCGGTTATAATTCAGAACTCTGGAGTCAGGGGAAAATATATGAAGGACCTGACGATCCGGCCGGCGATATCTCAGATGAACGAGCCGGATATATGAACGGCAACCGCGTGATGCTCTATTTTGAGAACAATACCCAATTGGCTGATTATCCGCGGATTAATACTTCCAAGTGGCCGAACGATTATACCGGTTCACGGATGCTGGATGTGGTCTCGGTCATGATCGGAGGAGAGGTTTATCTTATGGATGATTCAGTATCGGTCACTGATACCGATCTGGTCGCCCGCTATTCTGCTGAGGGACTGATCGATACTCTCTTTTATATTCAGTCGACTGGTTTTGAACCCTCGAATATGGATCACAATTATGACAACACGGTAGAATGGGGATTTTATCCCGTGCCCGGCTATTTGAATCCGCTGCAGGATTATCCTGCTATGAGCAACAAACCTGATTCGTGGCCACTGGAGGGTTGGCCGTCAGCAGGTCGAGCGAAAAAATGGCCCGGAGAATGGGATGGTCGTTTTGGCCGCGGCATCAAATATGCCGACCTGGAAACTTATTTTGTCGCAAATGATGCCCAGGATATGGAATATATCATCCAACGAAATGATCCTCAAGAAAGATTAATCAAGGAAGGACTGCGTTATTATCCTCGGCCCAACGTACATATCGGAGATGTAAATCCCAATGTGACGATTCAGAAAGGGTATCCGTGGGGTGGATTGGGTTTACGAGTGGCTGTCAGAGGGTTTCAATGGAATAATCCGGAAGCCAAAGACATGATTTTCTGGGAATACAATATTTCCAATATTTCCGACTTTGATCTGATCACCTGCGGTTTCGGCTATTTTATCGACAACAGCATCGGTGGTGATACGGGCAATGATAAAGAAGAGGGATATTTCAACGATTTACTCGACCTGTCTTATATCTGGGAGTCCATCGGTGTGGGAGAGGGAGGACTGGTGCCGGGAACCATTGGGATCGCCTACCTGGAAAGTCCTGGTCGACCGTACGATTTTCAGGATAATGATGATGACGGGCTGATTGATGAAAAGCGGGATAACCATGCGGGAGAGTTGATCGGCCCCACCGATGGAATATCCAATTTGGATAATTTTCTCGCCTATTATCATTACACATTGGATGACCTTCATCCCCATTATGCCGGTGATGAGGACCAGGATTGGGAAGACGGTTTTGATAAAAACGGCAACGGAGTCTATGCCTATAAAGGTGAAAACGATATTTGGTACCTGGAGGATGGCGAGTATGCCGGTGATGATGTCGGCCTGGACGGCGTAGGACCTGCTGATATAAACTATAAAGGCCCTGATGAGGGCGAGTGCAATCATCGGCCGGACTATATCGAGGGAGTCGGCTGCGAACCCAATTTTGCTGCTGTCGATGTTTCCGAAGCGGATATGGTCGGATTGACCTCTTTTGCTTTATTTGACTGGCCGCAATGGCAGGATTGGGATTACATGCTCGGCCAGGATAAAGTCATGTGGAATGTCATGGATTCATATAATTTAGACAGCTATTTGCTGTCCGCCGGTCCCGGCTCTTTATATGAAGTCTTTGCCTCCACATCCTTTCCTTTCTACAAAGGGCGAACTGAGCGCATCTCCATGTGCATGATGTTCACCTTTGATAACCTGGCAAGCCTTCGAGCTGCAGATCACTATGCACCCAAAATGTTCCGCTTGAAGGAAACCGCGCAGGTGATCTATGAGCGGGATTACCGTTTCGCGCAGCCGCCGATCATGCCGTCACTCAGCGCCGCAGCCGGAGACGGCAAGGTGATCCTGACATGGAATGATCTATCCGACAAACGGACGCACGAACCTTTCCTGCAGAATGTCAACGATTTTGAAGGCTATAAGCTCTACCGCGCTACGGACAAAGTGATGTCAGATGCCGAGGTGATCACCACCGGGCAGGGCGACAAGGCGGCAAAATTGCCGATTTTTCAATGCGATATCAACGATAAAATACTGGGCTACGCCGACTATGGTCTGGTTGAAGGCATGGCTTATTATTTAGGTGACGACACCGGCATACGCCATTATTATATTGATGATGACGTTAAAAACGGAGTGACCTATTATTATGCCTTGGTTGCTTATGACTACGGCGTTCCTGATTTGGGCGTTTCTCCGACAGAAAACAATGTGGTGATTGAATTGGATGAAGCGGAGGAAATTGTGCGCAAGGGTCCTAACGTGGCCATCGTGACTCCTCAAACGCGAGCTGCCGGATATATTCAACCGACGATTATCATTGACCATGCAGCAACATCACCGACGATCGCCGAGGGAGATATTGTACCGCAGCTCCTGGATATTCGTGCCGCCAAACAGAACCATACCTACAAGGTCAGCTTTTTGGCGGGCGTTATTGAGTATTTGCGCAATGAACGCTATCGCCATCCTCTGGATGGCAGGCTGGCAACAAACGGCTTTCAAGTGCAGGATATAACCGATGGCGATGAAAAAATAATCTATGAAGAATCATCGCGCGGATTTCCCGAAGATCATCTGATTTATGATGCGGATGCCGATTTCTGGCTTTTGAATTCAGCGGCGCCGCTGATCACAGATGTTTTTGATGGTATTCAGATGACATTATCGGTCTCAAGCGATTCTGTGGAATTGGATTATTTGAATTCCGGATGGATTACGGGCCATGCTCCCATCACGATTACGGCGGGTGCTGAAACCAATTACTTTCCCTATAATTATGAAATTGTATTCACCGGCGGTGGAGAAGTATATCGCACCAAGACAAGCGTTGTGTCACAAATCAAAGATATTGATGGAACATCGCTTAAAAAAGGTGATATCGTCATGGATGCTTCATTTGATTTTTATTGTATAAACAAGTCGGTGGTCGATTCATCCGGGGGATACGAAAAACTCGATTTAATCGTGCGGGATTTGAACGGCAGTGGCGAATTTGAATTGGATCAGGATATTGTTTTGGCCGGATATAGCGTCAACACCGGTGTTCGCATTTATTGGGGCGGCAGCATCTTTGCGATTGATTTGCGCGAAGCGGCGAGCGCCGGCGATCTGCCGCAGGCTAATGATGTTTATCAGATTAAACTAAAACGGCCGCTTTCCCAGTCCGATGCTTTTGTTTTCACCGTCAATCCCGATGTGAAAGTGAATGCCGAGAATGTGCGCACAACCATGGATTCGATTAAGGTTGTGCCCAATCCCTATATCGCCACCAATGCCATGGAACCTGCTGTCGCCAACAAGTTCCTCAATCAACGACGTCGCATCATGTTCACTCATATCCCGGCGAACTGCGAAATTCGAATCTTTACCTCATCGGGAATATTGGTGGACGAAATCGAGGTCGACCAAGAACCTGCAAATGGAACGGTTCATTGGGACGTACTCTCTCGGGAAGGATTGGAAATTGCCGCCGGCATGTATATCTATCATGTCAAATCTACGGAAACCGGCGATGAAAAGGTTGGTAAATTCGCAGTCATTAAATGACCCGAACGATGTGATCAACGTTTTGTAATTGATCAGCCACGTTTTGATAATAGGAGTGTAAGATGAATAATAAACTGTGGATTTTGTTCGTTATAATTGGCGTCATGAGTTTCAAGTCGCTTGAGGCGCAAAACAAACCCTATCGAGTGGGTACTACAGCCGCAAACTTTTTGGAAATGGGAATTGGCAGTGCGGCGAATGCGATGGGAGAAGCGTATGTGGCGACAACGCGTGACCTGTCATCAATTTATTGGAACGCTGCCGGACTTGCTTATATGAATCAAAATGAGATACAGGTATCCTATCAACCGTGGATCGCGGATATTGATGTCGCTTTTATCGGCGGCGGTGTCGTATTGCCGCGGATTGGAACGTTGGCCTTGAGCGTCACCAGTATGAACTATGGTCGAACCGGCGTGACCACTTTGGAAATGCAGGAGGGGACGGGGGAGACCTATCAGGCCGTTGAATATGCCGCCTGCTTTTCCTATTCGCGCAAGTTGGCACAGTGGTTTGCTTTCGGCGCCTCGGGAAAATATATCGCTTCAAATATCTGGCACATGAAGGCGACAGCCGCTGCCGTCGACCTCGGCGTCCTGGTCAATACCCATTTTCTGTCACCGAACGGCGAACGGGAAAATGGGATGTGCATCGGGATGAGTATATCAAACTATGGTACGCGTATGCGCTATGACGGCATGGATCTCCTGCGTCCGATTGATATTCTGCCTGAATATAATGGAAATTACAAAGATGTTGAAGGCCAATTCAGGTTGCAGCAATGGGAATTGCCGCTGGTGTTGCGTTTGGGTGTGGCTATTTTCCCCCTGGTGACTTCTGTTCAGCGATTGACAGTGGCGGTTGATGCTTTGCATCCCAATAACAACAGTGAGTCCATCAATTTGGGAATCGAGTATGCCTATTTGATTCCCGGTGTCGGACGAATCATGTTGCGGACAGGCTATCGAGGCTTATACATGGATAAAACTGAATACGGCCTGACTGCCGGCGCCGGATTTCATTTCACCAGGCTGGGAAATAACTTGTTGAAAGTGGATTACGCATACAAGGATGTTGGAATTCTCGGATACAGTTCCACTTTTACATTGGGTTTTACATTTTAGCGAGGTGAATTATGCTCAATTCAGTATCGAGACGAACCTTTATCAAAGGTGGCGCCGGCGTGGCTGCTGCAGCGATGGCTGCGCCTTTGTTCATCCCCCAAAAGGCGTTCGGCGCCAATGATGCCGTTGTCGTCGCCGTATTGGGCGTCAACGGACGCGGCAAAGATCACATTGAAGGCTTTGAAAAACAGCCGAATGTTCGGCTGACTACATTGTGTGATCCAGATGCGCAGCTTTTGGCGGAACGCGCCAAAAGCTATGGCGAAAAATATCAGAAAACCTACAAGACCGTCAAGGATTTGCGGACTCTATTTGATGACAAGGAGATTGACGCGGTCAGCATCGCCATGCCAAACCATTGGCATTCCCTTGCAACCATCTGGGCATGCCAGGCGGGGAAGGATGTCTATGTGGAAAAGCCG
>RPQV01000295.1 GCA_003818595.1 Calditrichota bacterium | reverse complement strand
TTCCTTCAGACAATGACCTCAAGAATATTCATCAATTTCTGTTGTTGATGATTGAATTTCAACAAAACAACACAAAATACCCCAGCTCGCTGCCGGGATTTATCACCTATTGTCGAGAAGAACGCGATCAAGATGCGTTTCGGCAAGCCTCGCTGGAGGATGTCAAAGCTATCACCTTGATGACGATCCACAAGTCAAAAGGATTGGAATTTGACAATGTTCTTCTCTACTGGAATGTTTCACATACTCATCGTTCTGCGAACAATGAGTTGAACGCTTTTATCATTCATGATAAAGCCTTCCGGCATGTGCAATCCTATTTGTTGACTTTTAACTACCAGGATTTGGTGCCGCTCTCTTCTTTCAAAGAATTCACCGAATTGGCGGAAATGCGCGAGCTTTTAGAAGAATTGAACAACATTTACGTGGCGTTGACACGCGCCAAATCCAACCTGTTCATTTGTTACAGCTATGATCGAGTCGACGGTTTTGAGGCGTTGAAAGAAAAAACCACGCTGAATATTCCGGTTCTGATAGCGGAAAGAATCCAGTACCAGTTTGTGCATCAGGGTGCATGGCATGAATACGATAAAAACCGTCAGGCAGGCGAAATCGGCCAATTGCTGCGGACGGCTGAAAATCCAAGACCTGCCGATGAAGACAAGTCAATATTCTCCGCTCATAATATTGACCAGGATTTTAGGAAATATTTAACCTCGCCGACAGAGCCGTTTTCACAGCATCTCAATTGGAAAACCGCTTTTCTCGAACAAAACAGCATCCAAGTGGGCAACGCTGCGCATTATTATCTATCCTTCATCCGCCATGGTGGACAAGATGAGAAAAAAACGGCGCGCCGAAAAACAATTGCTTTTTACGGCACACTGATCGAAGAATCAACACTTTCGCTGCTCATCGAAAAACTAGAGCGCTTTGTTGATTCGCATCCGGACATTTTCTCCATGGCATGGACGCAGGTATTTACTGAATTCACCATCTTTGATGCAGATGGGGCAGAAATTCGCCTCGACCGAATCATGGTGGATCAAAAGAATAAGCACATTGAAATCATTGATTATAAAACCGGGCATCTGTTCGAGCCCCAACAGATCGAAGAATATGTTTCAGCGATGAAGGCTCTGCCCACCGTTCTGCAGCATCAATATCAAGTCACCGGCCGTTTTGTGGAAATCGATTAACTTTTATATTAAGGAGATGTCATGATACAAGAACGATTTGTTAAGGATTTTGAATCGAGCATTAAAAGCAATTGGAACCTGCCCGCACTCTCGGATTATGAAGGCGCCACTCGGACCTATGGGCAAATGGGCGAAAAGATTCTCTGGCTGCACTATATCTATGAAAAAAGCCATATCAAAAAGGGCGACAAGATTGCCCTGATCGGCAAAAATTCCGCGCACTGGGCGATCACATACCTGGCAACTGTGACCTACGGCGCGGTGATCGTTCCCATTTTGCCTGATTTCAAACCGGCCGACATTCATCATATCGTCAACCATTCGGACTCGATCTTTTTCTTCGTACAGGATTCTATTTTCGAAAACCTTGATGAATCGCAAATGCCCAATTTGGAGGCGATCTTTTCCCTTGACAGTTTTTCCCTGCTGCACCATAAAAAGGCTGCACTGGTTCAAATCGTTGACCGGGCGGGAAATGAATACCTGCAGAAATGGAGCGGAAAGATCAATGCGGAATCATTTCAATTTCCGGAAATTAAAAACGACGACCTGGCCGCCGTCGTTTATACTTCAGGGACGACCGGCTTTTCGAAAGGTGTGATGCTGCCGCATAATTCGATTTCTGCCAACATCCGGTTTGCACAACGCAACATGCCGCTGAAAAAAGGACATCGCATCGTCTGTTTTATGCCGCTCGCCCATGCTTACGGCTGCGCATTTGAATTCCTTTTCCCCATGACACTCGGTTGCCACATCACCTTCCTGGGCAAGATTCCTTCTCCTAAAATCCTTGTCACCGCCTTTCAGTCTGTGAAACCCCAACTGATCCTGTCAGTACCGTTGATCATTGAAAAAATTTATAAAAAGCAGATTCTCCCCGCCATCAGCAAAAAAGCAGTCAAATTCCTGTTCAAAATGCCGATCATTTCCAAAACATTGGAACGTAAAATACGCACCAAACTGATGGATGTTTTCGGCAATAACTTTTTTGAAATCGTGATCGGCGGAGCATCATTTAATCAGGAAGTCGAATTGTTTCTCCGCAAAATCGGATTTCCATTTACCAACGGCTACGGCATGACCGAGTGCGGGCCGCTGATCAGCTATGCAGCGTGGAATGTCAACAAGGCGTTTGCGGTCGGCAGAGCGGTCGATACTCTCGAAGTCAAGATCGACAGTCCCAATGCACAATCAATTGTCGGAGAAATTCTGGTCCGCGGTGAAAATGTCATGAGCGGCTATTATAAGAATCCTCAGGCCTCTCGTGAAGCCATCGATAATGAGGGATGGCTCCATACCGGCGATTTGGGCTTGATCGATAAAGACGGATTCATCTATATCAAGGGCCGCTCCAAAAACATGATACTCGGACCATCAGGTCAGAACATTTATCCGGAAGAAGTCGAGGCCAAACTGAACAACATGCCGTTCGTGGGCGAGTCTTTGGTGATCGAGAAAAACAATAAACTCATCGCCCTGGTGAATCCTGATGTCGAGGCAGCCGATCAAGCCGGTTTGGATGAGGCAAACTTGGCGTCCAAGATGGAAGAAAACCGAAAGTTGCTGAACGAATCGCTCCCTGCTTTTGCCAATGTGACGCGAATTGATTTGTATCCCGAGGAATTTGAGAAAACACCGACGAAAAAAATCAAACGCTATCTTTACAATGTGGCAGAATAATTCGGCGATTACCGTGTATGCGTCTTGTTTCAATCCAAACTAAAGAGGAATTTCAATGAGCATTTGGATTCTCTGGATGATTCTGGCTGCCGTTTTTCTGGTGGCCGAGATTTTCACCGCAGGTTTTTTCCTGATGTGGTTCGGCATCGGCGCAGCCGTCGCCGGACTGTTGGCACTTTTCGGAGTCGGTTTTGGTTGGCAATTGGCTGCATTTATCGTCGTCTCCCTGTTCCTGTTCATCATGACGCGACAGATCACGGCGAAAATGGTTCAGGAGCAGCCGCCCGGAATCGGCGCCGATCGACTGCTGGATCAGGAAGTCATGGTCATCGAAGAGATCAATCATCTCGAAAACAGAGGACGCATTCGCCTCAAGGGTGAAGAATGGCGGGCGGAAAGCCTGGATCATTCAACAATCCCCGCGGGAACCACGGTTAAAGTCGTGCGTGTGAGCGGTACTCGGCTCATCGTACAATAATTTTAAAAAAGGGAGATGTCATGAATACTCTACTGATCGTCATTGCGATGGTGGTCTTTATCATTGCAGCAAAAGGTCTAAAGATTGTAAAACCCTATGAAAAGGGATTAATTGAACGACTCGGCAGATATCAACGCACTGTCGGCAGCGGCCTCAATCTGGTGGTCCCTTTTCTCGAACGACTGGTCAAAGTGGATATGCGGGAACAGGTGGTGGATATTCCGCCGCAAGCCGTCATCACTAAAGACAATGTGGCGGTCGAGGTTGATGCCGTCATCTACTATGAAGTGACGGATCCGGTTAAAGTTTCCTATAATGTCGCCAATTTTTATCTCGCCGCCACCAAACTGGCACAAACCAACCTGCGTAATCTGGTCGGCGATCTGGCGCTCGATGAGTCCCTCACCTCCCGAGAGACCATCAATACCACCCTGCGTCAAATTCTTGATGATGCCACTGACAAATGGGGCGTCAAAGTGACGCGAGTGGAACTGCAGAAAATTGATCCGCCCAAGGACGTCACTGAAGCGATGCATCGGCAGATGAAGGCTGAGCGCGACCGACGGGCAGCGATTCTGGAGGCCGAAGGTCAAAAACAGGCTGCTATCTTGACCGCGGAAGGAAGCCGCACCGCCGCCATCCTGCGCGCTGAAGGCGAGGCGGAAGCGATTAAAAAAGTCGCCGAAGCGGACCGCTTTAAAAAACTGACGGTCGCCAAAGGTGAAGCTGAAGCGGTTAAAACCGTTTACGGGGCTATACACGACGGCAATCCCAGCAATGACCTGATCGCCATCAAATATCTGGAAACACTGCAAAATATCGCGCAGGGTCAGGCGACCAAGATCTTTCTGCCTCTGGAAACCTCTGGAGTTCTCGGCAGTATCGCCGGCATTGGTGAACTGTTTAAAGAAAAAGCCGAAAAATAATCCTGCCTCGGAGATGCAGCAAAAATCCTGTTTGCAGCAAAAGTAAATAAAGAGTGGGAACGGGATTTTGCTGATGATTGGTTTGGGGTTCACGCAAAGGAAAAGATCGCAAAGAGTAGCCTCGCACAGACACGGAGAGGAAATACCTTTTTTCATTCTCAGTGTCTTCTTTGCGTCTTGGTGACTCTGCGAGGTAATAAAAATTCCGCTTCGCACGGAGGGACATTGATCGGACGACGTGGAGCAAATTCGATTCGTTCGAACCTTTGGAAAATTTTATTCCTGCAGGCCATGAATTGGTTCTTACTGATCATGCCGACATTGGTTCTTTTTTTCAATGAAAACGGCATGACATTGAGCCAAGTAATGATTCTTCAGGCGATTTTTTCCATGAGTCTAATCGCCTTTGAGGTGCCTTCAGGCTACTTTTCTGATGTTGTGGGTCGCAGGTATACCCTGGTCATCAGCACCATCCTGAATTCAGTCGGCTTACTCTTTATGAGTCTTTCCGGAACATTTATGGGTTTTATGATTGCCGAATTATTGCTCGGCATGAGCGCCAGCTTTGTTTCCGGAACGGACTCGGCACTTTTATACGACACCCTGGAGTCTTTGCAGCGAACGGAGGAATACACAAAATATCAGGGCATATTGAGTTCAATCAGCCATTTTTCAGAAACTTTAGCAGCAATAATGGGTGGATGGTTGGCCGCTTTATCGCTCCGGTTGCCTCTATATGTCGAGACTGTCCTCGTTGCTCTGACCATTCCTGTTTCCTTGATGCTCATCGAGCCTGAACGCAAACCAAGGAACAGACGAGCTGGGCTTGCCGATATCATTCAGATCGCCAAATTTGCGCTCGCTGAGCATAAAGTGCTAAAAGGATTCATCACCTACTCGAGTTTCATAGCATCAGCGACATTCACCGTGGTTTGGCTCATCCAGCCGGCCGTTGCAGAAGCAGGTCTGCCTATTTATTGGTT
>RPQV01000294.1 GCA_003818595.1 Calditrichota bacterium | reverse complement strand
TATCAAAATCTGCACTAAACCACGGCTGTGTCCAAATGAATCGAAATTGATGGCTGTCCGCGGTTCAGCATTGAACCATTTTTTAAAGAATCGTCGACCGGTGAGAATTTGGCGCACAAAAGATTCACCGCTGGGCATATTGCAGTCGGGTTGCAGATACCAGCCGCCCATGATATGCCATCTGCCTTGGGCGACCAGTTTTTGAATCCTTTCAAAAAGCGACGGTTCAAATCTGCGCACCCACTCGTAGAGGATTGCTTCATTATGATTAAAGATGAAAGCTTCATGTTCCTCACACAACTCTGCGGCGGTGCGGAATGTCGAAATGGCTTCCGCGGCGCCGTCCTGCCAGCGCCACAGCCAGACGGGATCGCGGTGTGCGTTGCAGATGAGGTGAATCATTTGTGTCATCGGGGGCTCCAAAATCTGTTCAATGTACCCATTTCATTCTATTCATTGCCGTGCATCATCTTCAGTCGTACTCATGGAGAGGGGGGCGGAGTCGCTTGCTGAGCCCCACTCCGGATTGGGTGTCGGCCCCATTTCGAAAATGATTTCACCCCCCTGCTCGATATCGTTATGACTGAACCACGATTTCTGCCACGGTTGGCCATTGATGGTCAGCGACTGAATATAGAGGTTGGTTTGTGAAACTTGATGTGCCCTGATGGTTAAAACAGTTCCTTCTTTATAGCGAGGAGGATGAAGGGTAATCGTCGCCTGTTCAAAAATTGGGCTGCCGATGATATATTGATCAGTTCCCGGGCAAACCGGATAAAAACCCAGACTACTGAAGATGTACCAGGCGCTCATCTGCCCGGCGTCATCGTTGCCGGTCAAACCGCCGGGTTGAATGGTATAGTTATTCGCCATTGCAGCACGAACGCGTTCCTGCGTCTTGTAAGGCGCCCCGGCATAATTGTACAAATAAGCAATTTGATGGCTGGGTTCATTGTCGTGTGCGTAATAACCATTTTGAAAAAAATCATCCAGCTTGGCGATAAAGGCTTGTTTTCCGCCCATCAAGCGAATCAAATTACCGATATCGTGGGGAACGAACCAGGTGTAAATCCAGGGGGTGGCTTCACAAATGTAGGAATAATGCCTTGTCGGATCAAAGGGCTCTGTCCAATAGCCATCGATGGTGCGGCCGCGAACGAATCCTGTTGTCGAATCAAATACGTTTTGATAATTCAAAGCCTGTCGGCGAAACTCGGCGGCATCCTGCGGCTTTCGGAGAGCTTGAGCAAACTGGGACAAACAAAAGTCATCGTAAGCATATTCGAGCGTCCGCGATACCTGTTCCCGCTGATGAAAAGCTTCCTGGATCGGATGCTCGACAGGAACAAAGCCGAGGAGGCGTTGCGCCAAAACGGCGCGACGGCCTTTGCCGTCAGCATAGTCGGCATAGGAGGGAGGAGAAACGGCATTTTTTTTCATATAGGCGAAAGCTTTTTCCGCATCAAACTGGGTGTATCCTTTGATATAGGAATCCGTGATCACGGAGAAGGCGTGATCACCAATCATTTCGGTTGTATAACTGTTCCATGCCGGAAAGATGGGCAGCCAGCCGCCCTGATCTGCTTTGGCCAGCAGGGAACGGATCATGTCCGCTATACGTTCAGGCTGGATCAGCAGTAATAATGGATGCTCAGCCCGAAACGTGTCCCACAGGGAAAAATCGTCGTAATAGCAGAAATCGGTTGCCTGTTTCAAGCCGGCGCCGGCAAAGCCGGGATAAACGCCGTCGACATCGTTAAAAATATGGGGCAACAGGAGGGAGTGATACATGGCGGTGTAGAACTTTATTTTGTCTTCCTCGCCGCCCTGAACAACAATGCGGGACAGTTGGTTTTCCCATTTCTTTTTCGCGTCGGTCTTTATTTGTTGAAAGTCCCAACGCGGTATTTCGGCGTCCAGGTTTTTACGCGCCTGTTCGATGCTGCTGAAGGAACAGCCGATCTTCATTTCAATAGTTTCGTTCTGTTTGGTTTCATAGGTAATGAAAATTCCCGTCTGACCTGTTGCTGATTTTCCCGCGATCAACGATTCGTTTTGCCACAGTTGGTAGGCCACAATTGGCTTATTGATCCGAGCGACAAAATAACCGGCAAAACCTGCCGGTTGGCCGGTGGAAATATAATATCGCGATACCGGGTTGTATCCCACGATTTCATTGCGTTCAGACATGATCTCGATATAGGCGTCTTCGCGGGTGTGTTCGGCGCGCGGACGATTATTCGGCTGCAGGACGATTTTCGCATCAACAGCTTTGGGATATTTAAAACGAATATAGCCGCATCGTTCTGTCGCCGTGACCTCAATTTGTATCCCATTATCGAGGATGACCGAGTAATTGTAAGGAGTTGTTATCTCATTGGCATGGGAAAATTCGGCCGCACGATCAGCCGGGTCAATTTTGAATTCGCCGGTCATGGCGTAGAAAGTGTGACTCCCGTATTCTGGCACCGCCGAGCCGCTGATGAAATTGCTCCATCGTATGCCCTGAAGTTTGGTATCTTGATAGTCATAGGGTTTATCGCCTTTGATTTCGCCTGATCGAGTTTGCGGCGTCCATTTACATAGACCAAAGGGTAGACAAACCGCGGGATAGGTATTCCCCAGCCGGGTAGCGCCGATTCGCGGGTCGACATAATCGACGAGAGTTTCGCTGAAGATCGGCGAAATGGGGATGAACAGCAGGAAGGTGTAGAGATACAAGTTTTTCATGGCAATCTCATTTTGATGAAGGATGCATTTTTAAAATAGCATTTTTTTGGCAAAAGGCAAGTTGGATTCGCGGAAAAGCCAGGATCACACGCTACAAAGAGACGCCAAACTTGACCTCGCACGGAGACACGAAGACACGGAGGGAAATCGTGTCGCGGCGCATCGAACCTTCCCTCGGGGGTTGTATCTAAAGTTCATATCAATTCCTGTTTGTTTTGTAATGGAAATCATTAAAGATTTGATCAGGCTCTCATACGGGACAATTTGGCGGTTCACGCATAGCCGCAAAGGCGCAATGTGTTGTTGTGAGTTTCATTTTTCATAACCGGCTTTATTCAGAGTGGAAATCAGGACAGTTCTGCAAAGGGTTTGAGCGATTGGGTGGTGCTATGACTGGACGCGGAGCGTGGTGACGAGGTGGAAGGGGGGCTCTGACGGTTCTTTGTGAACTTTAATCGAACTTGGATGCTGTTATCACTTTTCGTCGCTCGGCGCCTGTAACTTTTCCATTTCTCCCTCGTTTATGAAAAATCAACTTTAGGAAACCTGACTTTTTTCAAGGAGCGGACGAATGACCTCAAAAAGAGTTGCCCTCATTTCCGGAGCTTTGATAGGATTGGAAATCATCTGGACGCGAATATTTTCGGCCGAGTTCTATTACCCCTTTGCTTTTCTCACTTTATCCTTGGCGATTTTGGGACTCGGTCTGGGCGCCCTTTCTCTGCGGTTGTTCCCACAATTGAATTCGATGCAGCGGCTGCCCGTGTTGCTGTCTGCTGCGGCGATATTCGCCATGTCCGGTCCATTGGTCGCATTGCACATTGGTTTGGATTTTTCGCTGTTATTGGCGCAATGGTTGATGACGCCCAAATTCATCCTTATCCTGCTCTTCATGACCGCTCCTTTTTATTGCGGCGGAATGGTCATGGCCATGATTTTTCGACAACACCATCAAAACATCGGCAGCCTTTATATGGCTGATCTTCTTGGGGCGGCTGGAGGTGTTTTCCTGGCGATCATCCTGATGAACGCATTCGGAACGCCGACCGCAACCTTCCTCCTTGCCTTTCCACTTTTGCTTTCGGCGTTGATTTCCGTCCAGAAGCGGTGGCAGACGGCAATGCCGATCCTGCTGCTGGCCCTACAGGGTTTTCTGATCATCAAAGCTGACCGATGGGTAGAACGTCCGGTGGAAGAGCGCGCAGCAGTCGTTTATAAGCGCTGGGATGCTATGGCCAAATTAAAGGTGTATGAATTTGATGAGAATTATCGCGGATTCAACATTGACAACCTGGCGAACAGCCCAATCGCCAAATTTGACGGCAATTGGAATCGCCCCGATTCGGAAAAATTTGGCCTTGGCATCGATATCTCCTATTTGATCAGCCGAAAGGATTCCTGCACCTTTCTCTCTTTGGGCGCCGGCGGCGGTAATGACGTGCTTCAGGCGCTTCAATACGGCTGCACCGAAATACATGCCGTCGAGGTCAATCCGTTGGTCAATAAATTAATGAGTCATGGCGAGCTGGCAGACTATGCGGGAAATATTTATCAGGATCCACGGGTGAAGGTCATCACCGAGGATGCCCGAGCGTATGTCAGAAGATTTGAAGAAAAGTTCGACATCATATTTTCCTTGAGTTCCAATACCTTTGCCGCCTTGGCGTCGGGCTCATTCGCCCTGGCGGAAAATTACCTATTTACCACGGAAGCTTTTGCAGATTACTATCGCGCGCTTTCTCAAGATGGTTTTCTGATGATGGAGCATCAGTTCTATATGCCGCGGTTGGTCAGTGAAGTTACAGCGGCCTTGACGGAGCTTGGCGTCGAGTCGCCTGCTGCTCATGTCGCTTTTTATGATTTGCCCAAAATGAGGCGCAACATTTTGCTGTTGTCCAAGCAGCCGCTGACTGACGAGATCAGACAGCGCGCATTCGGTCTCCTGACGAGCGAGATTTTTGATGATATACATCTTTTATATCCAGTCGCCGACTCGATGCAGACGAATCCCATCAACCGCATTGTCCAGGAAGGATGGAAATCGGTTCAGAGCGATATGCCCATCGACATTTCACCCTGCGATGATAACCGTCCTTTTGTGGCTCAGCTCGGGATGATGAAAAATTTTGAATGGGGAAAATTGAAACAACTCCGTATGGCGGAATTTCGCGGCTTTCCGCTCTCGAAACTGATTTTACTGACCATTTTATTGGTCACGGTGGTGCTCATCCTGCCGCTGACCTTGATTCCCTATGCAAAAGGAGGCGCCATTTTATCGCGCGCCGCGTGGCTCTATTTTTTTTCGATCGGGATGGGGTTTATGATCATCGAGGTGGTTCTCATCCAAAAATACACCCTGTTTATCGGTCCTTCCTACAATGCGCTGGTGACGATCCTGTTCACGCTTCTGCTGGCGTCAGGTCTTGGAAGTCGGTTTTCCCATCGAATCCCTGATTTTCTTCCTTTTATCTTTATTGTGATGTGGCTGTTTTTGGAGATTTTTGCATTGACGCCGCTCAAATATGCGCTGGGCAATTTGAGCATG
>RPQV01000293.1 GCA_003818595.1 Calditrichota bacterium | reverse complement strand
TGCGGTTGATTTTGCCTGAAAGCACATAACTTCCGGCAATGACGCCGACTTTGGGCACCTTGAAAATTTGGCGAATTTCAAGCGTGCCGACGTTGCGTTCGCTGATGGTGGGCGACAAAAAGCCCTCGAGCGCTGATTTCACATCATCCACAATATCGTAAATCACGTTGTAGGAGCGTATGTCGACATCTTCGCGATCCGCTAATTGTCGGGCTTTGACAGACGGTCTGACGTTGAAGCCGATGATGATGGCGCTCGACGCGGATGCCAGCAGCACATCTGATTCAGTGATCGCACCGACACCGCGATGGATGACATCGACGGCAACTTCGCTGGTGGCGAGTTTCTGCAGCGAGTCGGTGATCGCTTCCAGGGAGCCATCGACATCAGTCTTGAGCACAACGGATAATTGTTTAATCTGACCTTTTTTAATTTGTCGGGAAATCTCATCCAATGTACGGGGACGTGACCGCCAATGCTCGTGTTCTCTCTGCAATTGTTGTCTTTTTTGGCTGATTTCCTTGGTATCCCGTTCACTTTGCAGCACCATAAAGGAATCACCCGCTTGAGGCAATCCATCAAATCCCAAAACCTGCACCGGTGCAGAAGGCCCGGCTTCCCTGATGCGATGGCTGCGTTCGTCCATCATAGAACGAACCTTGCCGCTGTGGCTGCCTGCGATGAACGGATCTCCGATTTTTAAGGTTCCATTCTGTACCAAAACCGTGGCCATGACGCCTTTTCCTTTATCCAGTTTGGCTTCGATGACAACCCCTTTGGCTTTCCTTCCCGGGCTGGCTTTCAAATCAAGAATTTCCGCTTCCAGGAGTATGAGATCCAGTAATTGCTCGATATTTAAGCCGGTTTTTGCCGAGATTTCAACCGATTGATTTTTGCCTCCCCATTGTTCCACCAAAACGCCGTATTCAGCGAGTTGTTTGCGGATAAAGTCGGGATTGGCGCTCGGTTTGTCGATCTTGTTGATGGCGACAATGATCGGCACTTCTGCCGCTTTTGCGTGTGAAATAGCTTCGATGGTCTGAGGCATGACGTTGTCATCGGCGGCGACGACCAAAACGACAATATCGGTGACTTTGGCGCCGCGGGCGCGCATGGCGGTAAAAGCCTCGTGTCCGGGAGTATCCAGAAAAGTGATGGCCTTGCCGTTGATAAAGACCTCATAGGCGCCGATATGTTGGGTGATGCCTCCGGATTCTCCGGCGATGATGTTGCTCTCTCTGATTTGGTCAAGGAGTGAGGTTTTGCCATGATCGACATGTCCCATGATCGTAACCACAGGAGGTCGGGGGTATAGCTCACTCGACTCGTCTTCTTTATCCAGTTCGTCCATTAAATCGACGGCAAAATCAGAGAGGGCTTCGACTTCATATTCATATTCAGATGCGAGCAGGGTGATGGCATCCATGTCCAGGCGCTGATTGATCGTCACCATCATTCCCATCTCAATGCATTTACGAATGAGTTCCGACGCTTCGACGTCCATCAGCTTTGCCAATTCCGAGAGCGACATGAACTCACTGACGCGGATGACCGGTATTTCTTCAATTGACTCCATTTCATCCGTTTCAAAGCGTCGTTTTTTCCGTTTGGTGCGGCCGGTATCCTCCATTGAAGCCAACGTTTGGCGAATGGATTGTTGTATTTCCTCCTCATTAAATTGAGGTTTAACTTTCTTTTTCTTTTTCTTTTTGTCCTTTTTGCCCTTGGCGGCTTCTTCAAAGGTTTCTTCAAGAGTTTCTGTCGGCGCATGTTTTTTGCGGTCTTTTTTGCGCTTTTTCTTGGCTTTTTTCTCCGGGACTTGAGCTTTTGTGGGTGTTGCTGATGGCGTCTCGGCGCCGGCTTCTCCGGGAGCCGTCACTCCTTCGGTATGAGGTTTGGGTTCAATCACTTCCCGCTTTGGGCGTTCCTGTTCTTTTGGCGGGATTTCAACCACCTTCATTTTGTGATGTCGACGTTCGAGCGTTTTTTTCTCGTCGGCAGGTGCGACTTCGCCTTCTATCTTGGGAACGGCCGGTTTTTCTTCCTTGCCAGGCGGCGCAACTCGTTCCTTTTCTTTTCCGGTCGGTGCTGGCATGGTCTCTTCATGGGGGCGACTCACCAGTTTGGGTTTTTGGACAGCCAATTCGGTTGCAACTCGAATTCGTTCTTCCAATTCCTGGCGCGTTTTGACGACATCTTCTTTGCCCTTTGCCTGTTTTTCCTTCAGGCGTTTGCGAAATTCATTTTCAGAATCAGGCTGGACAGGCTTTTCACCGAATTTGTCGGTGATTTTTGCGTATTCATCATCCGCAACCGGGCTCATATGATTTCGAACATCATAGCCATGACTCTTGAGAAAATCAATGAGCGCCTCATTCGAAACGTTGAATTCACGCGCTACCTGAAACACTCTTCTTTTAACAGACAAAGATATAACTCCTAATCAAATGATAGATTGTAAGTGCAATCCGGTCACTTAGTTTAATGTGCTCATTTTCGCTTCCAAGGTCTGAATGATCTTTTCAGCTGTCTTCAAGCCGATGCCCGGCAATTCCGTTAATTTTTCAGCGCCTGCTCGCACGACAGCAGGGATCGACTCATAGCCGCCCAAATGCAGCGTATTGATCACCTTTGCCGTTAATCCGCAATCTTCATCCAACGGAGTTTCAGCAGTTTCTTCAGCTGCCATCAATTTCTGATATTCTTCCTCTTTGACGGTTTGAATATCATATCCCGTGAGCCTGACGGCGAGACGCCGGTTTTGGCCGCCTTTGCCGATAGCCAGAGAGATTTGATCATCATCGAGAACGGCAATGACTTTGCGGATTTCCTCATCAATGGCAATGCGCTTGGGTTTTGCCGGCGACAGCGATCGAGTGATGAAAATTTCCGGCTCCGAGCTCCAGTTGATGATGTCTATTTTTTCATTATTCAATTCTTTGACAATCGCCTGAATGCGCATGCCCTTCATGCCGACGCAGGCGCCGACAGCGTCGATGCGTTTGTCGTTGGAATATACGGCGATTTTGGTGCGTTCGCCGGGTTCCCGAGCAACTCCCTTGATTTCAATGATGCCGTCATTGATTTCAGGAACCTCCAGTTCAAAAAGACGAACCAGAAATTTGGGGTCTGAGCGTGATATGATGATTTCAGGTGAACGCGATGTCTGGCGCACTTCTTTGATTATGCCTCGGATGCTTTCGCCGCGATGGTAACGTTCGTTGGGAATCTGCTCTGATTTCGGCAGCACCACCTCAGTACCTTCGCAGTTGATGTAGATTTCGTCTCTTTTCAGCTGACGAATTTCGCCGCGCAAAATTTCACCGATTCGGTGATTGAACTCTTCAAAGATATGTTTCTTTTCAACCTCTTTGATTTTCTGATTGAGATTCTGCTTGGCGGCGACGATCAGGCGTCGTCCAAAATCTTCGATCTTGATAAAATCCATGTATTCATCGCCGACGTCGTAGCTGGCTTCTGCTTTACGGGCGGTCTCCACATCGATCTCGGTCAGTTCATCCACCACTGTTTCCACGACTGTTTTGCTTTGACTGATTTCGATTTCGCCTTTGTCCATGTTTACAAAAACACCGAAATTATCTGACGTGCCATATTTTTTCTTGATCATGGCCAGGAAAATTTCTTCGATAATTCGAGTCAATGTATCCTTATCCATCCCTTTTTCTCTAACCAGAGAAGTAAAGGCTTCGGAAATTTCGCTTTTCATAGCATAATCCTAAAATGCGTTGATTTAAATCTCCACCATCACTTTTGCGATGACAATTTGTTCAAATGGAAAGCATTCAGAATGACCTTCCATTTCCAGGTGGATGCCCTTTTCATCAACTTGGCTCAGGCGCCCGATCAATCGAAGCTCTTTGTCCTCGGCTATTCGGATGGTCGCCCGAATTTGTCTTCCTGCTTGACGCTCAAAGTCTCGTCTGGTCTTCAGCGGCCGATCAACTCCCGGCGATGAAACCTCGAGAAAATAGTGATGATTGATGGCATCCTTGCGATCCAGAATATCGGACAATTGTCGGCTGATTTCGGTACATCGTTCCAAACTGATGCCGCCTTCTTCCCAAACAAACACGCGCAGACTTGATCTCTTACCCCGATTAAACTGGAGTTCGACCAGCTCTACTCCCATGCTTTCCAGCACGGATAATACGGTTTGTTTCAGTTCATCCATATTCTGCATCTTGACCTCTATACAACAAAAAAGTGGGCTTTTGGGCCCACTTTTATAAGCTTCAATATAGATAATAAAGAATGAAAAATCAAGCAATTTCTGATAGTTAATCGACTAAATCTGAGCACTCAATAGAACAGCGTCATCTTTCTCGCGGGATTCTGGGTATTTGGTAATTAATTGCTTGTACAATTCTTTTGCTTTCGCTTTATCATTGCTGAGCTCACAACAGCGTGCAGCCCTGATCAGAAAATAGGATGCCAGAGGTGCATCGTCATATTTTTTAACAATGGCCTGATATTTTTTGGCTGCTTCTTCATATTTCCCTTGTTCCTCCAGACAGGCGGCCACGCCGGCCAGGGCGGATGTTTTCAGGTGATCGTCAGCGGAGAAAACAGATGAAAATTTGCTGAATTGTCGCTGAGCAGCGGTGTAATCATTGGTTTTATAAAGCGACTGCGCCAGGTAGTATCGGGCAAGCTTGCCGCTCGAGGTGCGACTGTAACGGTCAACGATATTATTGAACTGAGTGACAGCATTGCGATAATCACTCGCCTGATAAAGCTTCGAGGCTTTGGAAAATTCGATGCCTGCAGTGTTTTCGGCTTTTCCATGTAAATAAGATAATAAAAACAATCCCAGGAGAATGACCAGCAAGCCGGCTGCGCCGCCCAGGATATAATTGATGTGCTCTTCAGTCCATTCACGGGCTTGAAAATAAAGAGTGACCAGTTTGTCTTCTTTCAGATCTTTTTTGCGAATTCTTTTTCTCGGAGTCAGCATGAAAAATCCTGTTTGTTGATTAAAAATTTAATCTGCCAATATAATAATATCATTTAATAAATGCAAGACTTAAAACCACAAATTGCGTTGCTATTTTCCGCCCATAAATGCTTCATGAGTGCCAATGACCACCAATTCATAGAGATGGCAGGTGACGGTGGCGGTGAATATGAGATCTAAAAATATGAAAAAACCGATTAAAATGGGATCCGGTTGACTGCCGCTGATCTGCAGCAATAAGGGCAGGGTCAGCGTACCGACTGCCACGCCCGTGAGAATGCAGAACATGATTTTCACGCGATTTTTCTTGCCGCCGCCGAAAAAATAAGAAATGAATA
>RPQV01000292.1 GCA_003818595.1 Calditrichota bacterium | reverse complement strand
TTGGGTATTGATTTGCTATAAACATTCCATCCCTACGGGATTGGAAGAGGATATCTTCAGGTTGATCAAAAATCACCATGAATTCATATCAACCTGATTTGTGAGTTCGGCAGAACTTGCCCACTCCGTCAGGAGTGGAATGTTTATAGCCGGGCAAAAGACAAGCCGAGAAACTCCGTAGGAGTGAAATGTCCATGTTAAGATTTGATTCTCTAAATTTTGGGGGATACTCTGCTGCCCTTACCGACCCCGGGGTGGCCGCTTATAACCACTGCTTTTCTACATGTTTGTGTCGGCGGCAATCCCGGGATCGGTCAACCACGCTTTAGAAAGTGTTTTGATTTTTAATCCAAAACATGTAAACTGTCTCAAAATACATACCTATCGAAAACCACTGTTGACTTGCCATTCATTGAACACAATGGCTCTGAGGGAACAATGGACCGTATCATCGTGGGAATTCACGGGCTGAACAATAAAGTCGATTGCCGAACATTAAAAAACTGGTGGCAGTTGTCGATTTACGAGGGAATCAAAGGCGCCGGTCTCAAAATGCTCCCCGTTAATTTTGAGCTGCTCTATTGGGCGGATTTACTCTATCCTTCTCCCCTATTGCCTCACATCACGGATGAAAATCATCCGCTCTATTTATCAAAACCCTACAAAAAGACAACATCCTCTATCGCTCAACGCGATTCGCGTCTGCGCAGCCTGATGTTGAACCGACTCGAACAGGTGACCGATCGACTGTTCAAATATCCCTCTTTTTTCAACCGCTTCAGCGATATTTCCACACAGTTGTTGTATAAACGATTTCGTGATTTTTATGATTACATGTACGGGAAAACAGGATTCCATGACGCGGCCTCCCGCCCCGTGCGGCAGGTCATTCAGGAACGGCTGGTTGCGCTGCTCCGCCGCCATCATCGGCGGAAAATCTGCATCATGGCTCATTCAATGGGTTCCATCATTGTATACGATGTGCTGACGCAGACGCCTGACCTGCCGGAGATCGAACTGTTGATCACCATGGGATCGCCGCTGGGGCAGCCTGCGCTGCTGAAGAATTTAAATCTGACATTTGAAAAGATTCAAACTCCCCCTCAGATCAAGGAATGGCACAATCTTGCGGACCTTCATGATATCATTGCCTTCAACTACAGCCTGAGCGATGATTTTCTGCCGAATGCTAATGCCGTCGCTCCCGTCGACCATACGGTTCACAACGCTTATACGTGGGAAGGCGCCGCCGATGCCCACAATATATTCGGTTATCTGCAGACGCAAAATTGCGCTTCCTTGATCAGCCTATTTCTGCGGAGAGAACGCCATCCGGTCGCGCTCGCAGTAACGGAAAACATGTTCAACCTCTACCTGCGCTGGTTTCAGCCGTTCAAACGAATGCGGGCTGCCTCGCCGGTTCGCCCTGAAAGCGCACCCCGCAAACGAAAATCGATTTTCAACCGCGAGGAGCAATTTGATCACCAGATCAAAAACTGACCTCAACGTTGACGCTTTGGATGCCGATCTTCTTCCATGGTACCCGACAGCACTCATTCGATCTTGATGATTTTCATTTCCGAACACGATTTATTTCATTTTGAAGAATCCTGAAAATCATTATCTTGTCCTTGTTCACTCATTTTTATTGGGAGCTTTTCATGATGTTGAAATGGATTCGCGAACGACTCGGTTATGTCCTCGGCTGCTGCCTATTGCTGCTCGGCTGCGATCCCCTGGTCACTCAGTTTGAACCGGTCGATGACGCCGTTTTTTATCAGGCAAAGCAGTTGACATCTTCTGCCGACGTTCCCGCTGAAATAAAAGCGATGACCTGGAACATTCGTTTTGCCGCGGGAAGAAAAATTCCGTGGTTTGGAGACAGCTGCGGCGACCGCGTTATTTTAACCGCTGACGAGGTGTATGCCGCGCTGGAAAATCTGGCGAAAAGAATCAACGATGTGCAGCCGGACATCCTTCTGTTGCAGGAAGTAGATGTTCAGTCCAAACGCACGGCCTATATCGATCAGGTTCAGTGGCTGCTCGATCACACCAGTCTGAATTACGGCGCCTATGCCACTGCCTGGCAGGCGCAATATGTTCCCAGCGACGGCCTCGGACGCATGGATATGGGCAATGCGGTTTTATCTAAATGGAAGATCGAAGACGCCGAGCGCATCGGCCTGCCGCAGCGCGGTGACCAGGATGCCCTGACGCGCTATTTTTACCTGCAGCGCAACATGATCAAGACCAAAATAAAAGTGCCGGGACTCGAACAGTTCTATGTGGTCAACATTCATGCGGATGCGTTCTCAACCGATGACACCAAACGGAAACACATCCTGCGATTCAAGGAGGAACTCGACCGACTGAGCAGCACCGGCGCGCTGTTCATCGCGGGGGGCGATTTCAATCTGCTGCCGCCGGGATCGGATTCGACTGATTTTTGCGACGAGGATCGCTGCAGCGGCGAATCATTTCACCACACCGGTGATGACCCGTTTCATAAAGAAGGCAGCAATTATACGCCGGAAAAGACCTGGCTGGTCGAGTTGTATCAGAGCTATCAGCCCGATATCCCCCTGGCAGACTATCAGGCTGATCAGCAGCGCTATTTCACCCATACCGTCGATCGCGAGAAACCGTGGGACCGCAAGCTGGATTATCTCTTCACCAATCACCGCTGGCGTCCGGGTTCGGCGATAATTCATCAGAATTACGACGCAGAATCAGACCACGCACCCGTCAGTGCGGTACTCGATGTGACGAATTGAATCCAATCCGGGAGTGTCGCTTTCCCTGGTATAGCAGCGTCCCCTTGGAATACATAAATTTTCCCGATAAATTGCATCCTAAGGGGAGGCTGAGATGATACGAGCGAATCGGCACTTTTTACCCGGCTATATTGGGCATATCACACATCGCTGCCGCAACCGCGCCATTCTTCTCCGGCGCCGAATCGACCGCTTTCGCCGGCTTTAGGAATTGGATGCATATAAAGATTAGCGAAATCTGCAGCAGCCGTGTTTTTACCCGGGGCAGAGCACAGAGTCAGGATCAGTGCCCGCCGCTAAGATCACGCAGAGTCAGCTTTTCAAGATTTTTGCCAAAAAAATAAGATGAAATCTATGACAATTACTCTTTCAATTGCATGTCAAATTGCAGCGAATTGTAATACCTCAGTCATGGGTAACCCTATGCATCCGCACCTTCATTTCAGTTTGAGAAAATAGTTGCTAAAATTGATGAAAGTCTCTACTTTCTGCCTGCATTAAATCTGCATGATTAACGATATTTCTATAACGCACTGCAGGATCGAGAAGCTAAAATAAACATGTGCACAAACATCCTTAAACGGGTATGCATCTAAAAGCTGATGCGTCCGGCGCCGTTCAACATAAACTCTGTTTTAAATTTGCCATTCTTGATGGATCAACGATGCCTGTTTTCAAGTGGTTTGTGATAGCGAATGCGTCGAGTGCACCGATTCTTTGACTCCTGCATTTTCTAATCCATCCCTATTTTTATCTTTTGCAGCATAATTTTCTGCTCCGTATGTCATTAAAATAAATAACATTATATACCAACACAACATGGGAGGAAAGTATGAGAATGGTTAAGTACTGGTTGATCATTCTGCTTTCAGCGTTTTTAATTGAATCGGGAACCGGCCTGGCGCAAACTACCGGCAAGATTTCAGGAACGGTAACGGATGCGGAGACGGGCGAGCCGTTGATTGGCGTGAATATCCTCGTCAAGGGCACGGACTTGGGCGGCGCCACGGATGTAGATGGTGAATTTTTCATTTTGAACATCCACCCCGGCGTACACAATGTTGAGGCGCGTTATATCGGCTACGCAACCACAACCGTTCAGGATGTGCAGGTGTCGGTCAATCGTACCGCGCGAGTGTCGTTCAAGATGTCGCCATCGGTTATTGACGGCGAAGAGGTGACGATCATTGCTGATCGTATTTCGGTCAAAAAAGACCAGACCAACTCGATTCGCAACGTATCGTCCGAGGATATTTCGGTTTTGCCGGTCGAGAGCATCTCCGCTGTGGTGGAAATGCAGCCGGGAGTGGTGAACAATCACTTTCGCGGCGGCCGCAGCAATGAAGCGGTCTATATGATCGATGGCGTCAAGACCACGGAATCGTTCCGCCAGGAATCCCAGGCGGTGAACGTCAATCCTGAAGCAGCGCAGGATATCGAGATCATCACCGGAACATTCAACGCCGAATACGGCGATGCCATGAGCGGTGTGGTTAATATCGTCACCAAAGAAGGCGGCAACAAATTTGATGGCTCGGCCTCCGTCTCATTCGGCAACTATCTCACCTCTCATAACGATAAATTCATCGGCCTGTCCAATGGCGAGTTTGATCGTATTCAGGATCTGCGGTTTAATGTCTCCGGGCCGGTTTTCAGCGACAAACTCACTTTTTTTGTCGATGGCCGCAAAAATAAAGACGACGGCTATTTGAACGGCGTGCACTATTTTAATCCGCATGATTACAGCAATTACGATTCGGACGATCCGGCGGAATGGATCACCGAGCACACCGGCGACAGCTCATTTGTGCATATGAGCTGGGATGACAATCTGCTGCTGTTCGGCAAGCTTACCTATCGCGCCACCAATTCGATCAAGATGTCCTTGTCGGCCAACTTGAATAATCGGGAAGGACAATGGTACAACCACGCCAATAAATACAATCCCCTCGGCATGCCGACCAACTATACGGAATCGCTGATGTTCAGTTACCAGTTGAATCATATGCTGAGTCCATCCGCCTTTTATGATTTAAAACTGTCCCGCTCGGATTATCAGGTCGGCAATTACATGTATGAGAACCCGTCGGATCCGCGTTATGTGCACGACGAGTACAGCCGCAGCAACGGATTCAGCACCGGCGGTGACAGCAAGGGGCACACCATTCGCGGGGAAGAAAATTTGAATTTAAAGCTGGACTATTCCTGGCAGATCAATAAAAATCACTTTCTTAAAACCGGAGTCGATTTGAGCCGGATCACGTTGAACCAACAATACAGCACCATTCAAAACAAATTTAACGGATCGGGCGTCGAGTATGATAATTTTATTGATGAAAACGGCGAGCTGCAGTTTCCCAATTATGCGCCGGTGACTTTTCCGGATTCGTCGACGCACTCGGATATTTATACTCACAAGCCGATCAAGTTTGCTTACTATCTGCAGGACAAAATGGAGTTCAACTCCATGGTTGTCAACATGGGCGTTCGCTTTGATTATTTTGATCCCGATGCAATCTATCCCTCCAACTACCGGAATCC
>RPQV01000291.1 GCA_003818595.1 Calditrichota bacterium | reverse complement strand
TCGATACCTTCCTCAAGTTCGACAAAAGCGCCGAAATTTGTCAGGTTGCGGACGGTACCGGTATGGCGTGAGCCTGTCGGATATCGTTCCGCCAGGGTATCCCAAGGATCCGGGTCGAGCTGTTTCAGACCGAGCGAAATCTTGCGTTCTTCCTTTTGAATATTCAAAACCTTGGCATCAACCATTTCTCCGACAGCCAAAAGTTTCGATGGATGTTTGATGTGCTGTGTCCAGGACATCTCGGAAATGTGAATAAGTCCTTCGACGCCTTTTTCCAGCTCAACAAATGCGCCATAATCAGAAAGACTGACAATTTTGCCGCGAATGACTGAACCGACCGGATACTTTTCCCCTACGCCTTCCCAAGGATGAGGTTGAAGCTGCTTGAGACCCAACGATATGCGGTCTTTGTCTTCATTATAGTCCAAAATAACCACTTTGATTTTTTCATCCAAAGCGACCACTTCCGACGGATGAGCGACCCGACCCCATGACAAATCGTTGATATGGAGCAGACCGTCAACACCGCCCAAGTCGATGAAAACGCCAAAGTCAGTGATGTTTTTAACAATACCTTCGAGAATTTGTCCGCGCTCCAAGTCTGTCAGTATCTTTTCGCGCTGACCCTTCATCTCCGCTTCCACAAGCACACGGTGCGAAACAACGATGTTTTTGCGCAGATGATTGACCTTGACGATGCGAAAATCCATCTTGCTGCCGATCAGAGCATCAAAATCGCGGATCGGTCGCACATCAATCTGTGAACCGGGCAAAAAGGCGTCGACGCCGCCCAGATCAACCACGATACCGCCTTTGATCCTGCGCATGCACTGACCTTTAAGAACATCGCCGCGCTCATAAGATTGAATGATTCGATCCCAAGTGCGCATAAAATCGGCTTTTTTCTTCGACAGTACCAGAAATCCTTCCGTATCTTCGATCTCATCGATCAGTACTTCGACAGAATCTCCGACCTTGAGCGATGATAAATCGTCAAACTCGTCCACGGGAACGCTGCCTTCGGATTTAAAACCGATATCAACAGCGACTTCTTTCTCGCCGATTGCCAGTACTCGACCGACAACGACTTGCGAAGGTTTAAAATCTACCAGCGTCTCTTCATAAAACTTGGAAAGTGCATTAAATTCCTCATCACTGTATTCTTGTTCTAAAAGATCGAGTTCTTCAATGCTTTCATAGACTTTTTTCGCTTCGGCATCTTCCTGCTTGGGCGCCACAAAAGGCGTATACTCGGGATCTGCCGCTTTACTCAAGACATCAGTGGGTTCACTTGATGCAGGGACTGCTTCAAAACCGCTGCCTTGCGGCTCAGAAGCCGATGATTCTTCCGTACTTTCAAGTGGGTTAGGGTTCAAAGTTTCATCCATGATTTAATTTATCCTCCTTTTATTGATTATTACCCCTTAGTGGGGACTCTCTTATTTCTCTTGTTCAATAGTCATATTGGTTTCCACTACCTTTTTGACATCCTCCAACTGTCCCATTGGCGTCGACGCGCTGCCGGTGATGCCGATAATCGAGGCCGCGGAAAACATCTCAGGGCTTAGCTCTGAAACTGATTCTATCCAAATCGTCTGCGGATTAACCGCATGAGCGACACGATATAACACTGCTGTATTGGAACTATTTTTTCCGCCGACGAGCAACAGAACATCCACTTGGCGGGCAAAATTTCTTATTTTTTCATGACGCCGCGTCACATGTCGACAGGTTGTATCATCTATCACGACATCCTTGACGCGCTCTTTTACCAGCTCGATGATCCGGCTGAAAACCTCGGGGCTGATCGTTGTTTGAGCCGCCAGATAATATGAACCGTTTGCGTCGAGCTGCTCCACATCCGCTTCATCTTGAAGGACCATCGCCTCTCTTCCCCCACAACCCGCTAAACCCACCACCTCCGGATGTCCCTTCTTCCCCACAATGAGAATCTGAAATCCTTCCGCATCATAACGCCGGATCTTTTTCTGAATAGCGGCCACCGTGGGACACGTGCCGTCAACCAGCGTCACATGGTTCTTCTGCAGCGAACGACGATATACATCAGAAATACCGTGCGAGCGAACAAAAACGCGCTGCTCCCGAACGGTGTCGCCGATGGGTGACGGCGCATCGGCTTGATCCACAGTCACCAGCCCTTTAGCCTGCAGGCGATTGATCTCCACGGCATTATGAATCACCTGCCCGAGTGCAACAGCGTGTCCATAATCATCAAGTTCGCGCTCAACCATCCTGAGTGCGCGCTGAACTCCCGGACACGGGCCGGAAAAAGGATCAATGATCACCTGCATCGAGTTCAAGCCCCTCGCTCGTACGCCAATGCGACGATCCGCTGGACCTGCTCCTCCAGGGTCAAGAGCGAAGTGTCGATCAGGATGGCATCCGGCGCCTGCAACAGCGCACCGTGCTTCCGACCCGCATCGCTCTCATCCCGTCGGCGGATATCCTCCATAACCTGCTCGATATCCGCTTGTATGCCGACCTGCATCAGATCTTTGACGCGACGGTCGGCTCTGGCCTCCAATGAGGCCAACATGAAAATCTTTAACTCAGCGTGCGGAAAGACCACTGTGCCAATATCACGTCCTTCCGCTACAATTCCACCATCTTTTCCCATTTGCTGCTGTTTGCGCACCAGCACCTTCCTCACCTGCGCATTGGCGGCAACCGGTGCAATGCGTTGCGTGACCTCCGGCGTGCGAATCTCTTTCGTCACATCAAGATGATTGAGAAAGACTCGCTGCTCACCATCCTGCATGCGCAAATCAATGACCGATTCTCCCGCCAGCAGCGCCATTGCCTCTGCATCTTCTATCGAAAGATTCCGGCGATACGCGGCAAGGGTCACCGCGCGATACATCGCGCCGGTATCCAAAAACAAATAATCCAATATATCGGCCACGCGCTTTGCCGTCGTACTTTTTCCAGCGCCTGCGGGTCCGTCAATCGCGATGATGATTTTTTTGGGGGCCACGTTTCCTTTGCCGTTCCTCTGTTTTCACCAATCCGACAGCCTTGCGCAGCTGCATCACTTCAAATTGGGTGAGCATTCGCCACTCACTGCGGGCCAAACCCTTTAATGTCAATGGACCATATTGAACGCGTTTAAGGGCCGCAACCTCATAACCCAAGGCATTCAACATTCGCCGCACCTGATGATTCCGACCTTCATGCAGTCTAATTTCGATTAGATTTGGGGAATCGCTCAAGTAACCGGCCTTGCAGGGCGAGGTGATGCCGTCTTCAAGCTCGATACCGTTGCTAAAAGCTTCAAAATCCTGCTCACGAAAAGGCGTTTCCAGACGCACGCGATAAGTTTTGTCCACTTTGAAACGGGGATGCATCAGCCTGAATGCCATGTCCCCATCATTCGTCAACAACAATAATCCCTCGCTGTTCCGATCCAGACGCCCGATGGGAAAAATTCGTTCTTTCAATTTGACAAGCTCGAGCACATTCTTGCGACCGAGTTCATCGTTGGCCGTGGTGATGTATCCTTTGGGTTTATAAAGAAGGACATAAACCATTTTGCGGATCGGCTCAACCTTTTTGCCGTCGACCAACACGACATCGCGTTCCGGCGAAACGGTCGTGGCCAGATCCGTTATCTTTTTGCCATTAATGAGAACACGACCGCCGACTATCATCGCTTCGGCACTGCGCCGTGACGCAATTCCGCACGTTGCCAGATATCTATTCAGTCGCATATTCGGTCTCCTCATGAATCGAGTTTCCGTCTGTCTCGGCAAGTTCAGAGTTCATCGGAAGCTCGTCAGTCACAGGATCGACAGGAACCGGGATTTCGACCGGCAGTTCTTTCAACAGCTGGCCTCCTTCACCGGCCGCCAGCAATTCTTCAATTTCGCGCGGCCGCGGCAGATCGGATATCTCATTGATGCCAAAATACTGCAGAAACTCGGGCGTCGTTCTGAATAACAGCGCCCGTCCGGGTCCATGATCCCGCCCGGCCATCGTAATCAATCGGCTGTCGAGCAGCGTTTTCATGACGCCGTCCGAATTGACGCCGCGAATGGCTGAAATCTCGACGCGGCTGATCGGCTGCTTGAAGGCGATGATCGCCAAAGCTTCGAGCGCCGCGCGCGACAAGCGCGAACGCGCTTTTTCTTCATCCAGCTTGAGTATCCAGCGTGAATATTCCGGCTTCGATGCAAACTGATATCCTCCCCCGACCTTTTTCAGAAGAAATGCGTGATCCCGCAACTGATCCTGCAGCGATAGGATGGCCGCGTCAACTTCTTCAAGCGCAACGTCAGGCAACACCGCGTTGATCTGCTTGAGCGTGAGCGGCGTCTCTGATGCAAAAATCAGGGCTTCTAAGATATGTTCGAGTTCTTTTTTATCCATCATTCCTATGCAGAACAATCCTTCCGAAGGATTCGATCTGTTCAACGCGCAATACTTTTTGTTTAATCAGCTCAAGCACAGCAATAAAGGTGACAATGAGCACAATTTTATCGTCGTCGTCCTTGAAGAGGTCTTCAAAGTCAATTTGACGACTCTCTTTCATTTTGGCAAGGACAGCTTCCATCTGCTGTTCCAGGGTGATATTGAATTCCTGAACGCGATGGATGGTGACCTTGGTTCGCGTTTCAACAACTTTTTTAAATGCGGCGACCAGGTCAAAGAGGCTGACGTCCTGAGCAAGCATAAAATCTTCGCTAAAGCCGCTGCGTTCAACCTTAAAACTTCCGCGGGGAAAACTGTATCGGCTTTGTTCCTCTTTTTCCGCCAGTTCGGCAGCAACATCCTTGAAACGCTTGTATTCCAAAAGCCGATAGACAAGTTCCTGACGCGGATCTTCGACGTCTTCTAATTCGTCCATCTGCGGCTTGGGGAGGAGCATCTGCGCCTTGATGCGCATCAGAGTCGCAGCGATGAGGATAAAATCACCGGCCGCCTCGATATCCAGGAGTTGAATGATCTCGATATATTCCAGATACTGCCGAGTGATGGCAGCTATGGGTATATCATAGATATCCACCTCACTTTTTTTTATGAGAAAGAGCAACAGATCCAGAGGACCTTCAAAAGCCTCCAGTTTTACTTTATAGGGCATAGCGCAAGTTTTTCCAACGGGAGTTTCATCTGCCTAACATAATGAAGGCCGCCTTACAGCGGCCGACACATTTTTCAAAGCAGGTTGTATGCTGGAGTTTAATTCAAATAAAGATACGGTTTCCAAGACTCTTCACTCAACCCGATAAAATACTGGATGAAAAACAAATAGTTCGGACGCTTTGGCCGTCGATGGAGGATCAAACCGGCCTCCTCGGG
>RPQV01000290.1 GCA_003818595.1 Calditrichota bacterium | reverse complement strand
TTTCTGGTGTTTTCGTCGGCGCTTATGATCAGTCAGGCCATTTAGCAGGATATAGTCTGACTGATTTGGACGTTTTCAGCGGGAAAAGAGTGACAACGGATGGAACGTTTGAAATCCGCGGCCTACAGGAAGGTGCATATTATGTGCGTACGGTTGCTTTATTTATGGCGATAAATCTCCTCACCGAGCTCACTTCTTTTGTCGATAGTTTTGAAAACCTGGATATCATGAGTCTCCTTTTTGGGGGTGGCTTGACCGGGCTTTCTTTCGATTTGACTATGTATAAAGACATGTGGTATCCAGAAGTGCCGGCGACTATTACCATCAGTTTGGATGAATTGTTGTTTCAGGCTTCGGCCTATGGAAGACCGCACGAGACAGACAATGCCATTACCCCGATATTCCTGCCCTTGCCGTTTTATGAGGCGATACCGAAAAATGCCCAGCCGATACTTGTTTCCAATAATGCTGCAACCGATGTCAAGTTTGTCTTGGCCGAAGGAGATGTTTCCGACTTGGTCACCGGAGTGCATGAATCGAAGACAACCGAATCGTTGAATTTTGTTTTGAACCAAAATTATCCGAATCCGTTTAATCCAGCGACAACACTTTCCTTTTCACTCGGCAGGGCAGAAAATGTTCGGATCACCTTGTATGATATTTTGGGAAAGCAGATCAGGATGCTGACTGATCAGATATATCTGCCGGGAAACCATTCACTGATATGGGATGGGAAAAATAATCGTGGAGAATTGTGCAGCGCGGGAGTTTATATCGCGAGTGTGTCGACTGGGACTGCTCGTCGAACCATCAGGCTGCTTTTGATGAAATGATACGGCAAATGATCTCAACAGACGCCTGTAGGAAATCTCCTTCAGAGCGTCTGTTGAGAGGCGTCGGACAAGATGATATTGGCTTGAGAGCGTCTGCAAATGTTAGGGGGTACAGAATTCGTGCACAGCTGACAAATAAATTTTCGCACATCGGCATCTTTTAGCTATCCTTACTATTATGCATACATTGATTTTAACATTGGTGATAGGCAACAAATATTTATGATTCGTAAAGCAGCGGTTTTTGGGGTCTTGTTTACATTTATTAACCTGATGGGGCGGGAGGTCATGGCGAATGATGTTCGGATTATTGAACAAACCGAACATCGCCTGCGACTTGAGCTCAGTGTTGATTTTCCGGATGTTTCAACCTTTGGTGACCCTAGACAACCGGTTTCGCTAATTGAAAAGAGTGGTTGGCCGGTTGCCGTCGATGAACAGGGATATGTTCTTCCATACCGTTCTATTTTAGTGCACCTCAATAGTGATCGCGCCGTGGTTCGTCTTGTGTCTGCGAATGAAAAACGACAGAAGATTGACCCGCCCAGGACCTATGAAGAAAAACCATTGGGATCAGATGATTTTGGATCTGTCGCGGCTGAAAGAGATGCGGTTGCTGAAAATCAGATTGTGACACTGACCTATGTCGGTCAATATAGCACTAATTTTTATGGAGCGCTGATGTTTTTCCATTCAAATACGATGGAAAAACCGGAGAGTTGATTACCTATGCACAGATCGTTTTTGATGTCAACATTCAAGATATTTCTGTCGTAACGGATTGGCAGCCTATCCCACCTGCGGAAATTGATGCACTTCAGCGATGGGGTGCTATTTCGACAACCGAGCTTCAACCAAATCGGCTCGCCTCTTCCGCGTTGTCAAAAAAGCCAACCGCTGTCGTCGAACAATGGAAAATACTGGTGAATGAAGAGGGAATCTATCAAATTACCGGTCAAGATCTCGCCAATGCCGGCGTCGATCTTCTGGCCATAGATTTCAAGAAAATTCGTCTGGTGAATAATGGGCGAGATGTTTCTTTGTTCCCTTCCGGTTGGCGGGATGGTCAATTTGATCCTGAGGATTATATCGAATTCTGGGGAGAACCCAATCGACAGACATTTCAGGCAACTGCAGCGGATATGTATCAGGACCCATTCTCGACCGAGCGCGTTTACTGGCTCTCTTGGGAAAAACGAGGATTATGGATGGCCGAGGAGAGCGGTGAGATCAGCGATCTTCAGCCGGGGCAATATGTGCGCCCCTACTCCTTTCTTGAAACCCTGCATGTGGAAAAGGATGACTATTATGATCGATTAAGCGCGGTACCGATTGATTCCTTACGTGATCATTGGTTTTACGACAGTGGTGTGGCTTCCGGCAAGAAAGTGGATTATGAGTTTGTACTCGATCACCCGGATACGCAATCTCCGCTAAGCGTCTCCGCACGAGTGATGTTCAGTGGACGAACAACCATTGTCAATATCCCGCATGATGTTTCGGTGTTTCTGAATGACACTTTTCTGTTTTCAAACAAGTGGTTCGGACAGGAATTGGCGGACCTTCAGACCAAAGCCGATGCTCCGATCATCAGCGGAGAATTGAATGACGGCGTCAATCGGCTGAGCGTTGTCAATAATGTTTTGCCACAGAACTATGATTTCTTTATGCTGAATTGGTTCGAGATCACCTATCCTCGCCTCTATCGCACCTCAAATGATTATATCAAGTTTTCGATTCCTCCCGGAATGCCTGCGGGAAAGTTCCTCTTCCGAATCGATGGTTTTCAAAATTCCGAAATTGATATTTATAAACTCCATCAAAGCAAAATCAATGGTGGAATGATTGAAAAAGTGACTGATTTCAACAATTTCACATCTCAACAAGTCAGTTTCCAGAATGACGTATTTTCGCCGGAAGTTGAATTTGTCGCTGTTGCGCAGAATGCCAAGAAAAAACCGTTTAAAATTGAAAAAGATAATCCGACAATTTTGAAAACCACTTCTCTTGCAGCTGATTATTTGATCATCACCCATCGTCGCTTTATGAAAAGTGCTTCACTGCAGCAATTAGTCTCCTTACGGCAAAGCCAGGGTTTGCAGGCGCTCGTTGCGGACGTGCAGGATGTTTACGATGAATTCAATTTCGGCCAGCCCGGAAGTTATGCGATCAAGGATTTTCTCAAATGGGCATTTGATTATTGGCAGGCGCCTCGACTTCGCTACGTTCTGCTGATTGGCGATGGTTGTTATACCCGCTATACAGCGACTGGTGATACACTGGATTTAGTGCCGGTTCATATGCGGCAAACCATGGTCTATGGAGCCGCAGCTTCCGATTTCTGGTACTCACTGCTAACCGGAGATGACGAGATTCCTGAAGTCAGTATCGGCAGGCTGCCGGTTCGCAGTGAAGATGAGCTGAATCGTTTTGTCACCAAAATCGTGCAATATGAGACCAATCCGCCACCTGGTGATTGGCAGAATCGCCTGTTGATCATTGGCGGAAATGGCGGTGATTTCCGTTCACAGGGCATCGCGTTGTCCAAAACCATACCACTTCCATTTAACACCAGAATGCTTTTTACGGTACGCGATCAGTCACAAGAGGATCCCTATTTCGGAGGAACTTCTGATCTCTTGGATTATTTTGATCTAGGCTGCAATGTCATCACGTTTCATGGACACGGTGGTGGTGCGATCTGGGCGGACAATGGCTTGCTGCGTTTTGAGGATGGCAACAGAATTTATACCGGCGGCAAATCTCCTTTTGTGTTGAGCATGACCTGTTTTACGGGATCTTTTGAATCGCCCGGAGTTGAATCTCTTGCGGATGCATTGCTTTTTTCAACTTTTGAAGGTGCGATTGCCATGTTGGGCGCCAGCGGCGTTGGTTGGACATGGAACGATTATTTTCTCCAGACGGAACTCATGAAACAAATCTGTGCCTTTCCCCAGCTAACACTGGGTGAGCAGCTCATGGCAGGGAAAATTTCCTATCAGGTGCATTATAAGACTTCTCAGGCGGTTTCGCAGATTAATCAATACCACCTGCTGGGTGATCCTGCCACTCGCCTTCATCTGCCTCAGGCGGTTAGACCGGTCATCGTTGACAAAACCATATCTCTTAAAGGAGATACTTTGACAGCAACCTGCAAACTGCCTTTTTCTCGTGGTGAAGCTGTGTTTGATTTGGAAGATAGCCTAAGAATAGTTGCGAATAGTCGGACGTCTGCGGTCATCGATTCAGTGGCCACGGCAAAATTGTTCGTCAGTGAAGATTTTGCCGGCAAATCCGGACTGGTTCGCTTTTTCGGCGCAGATGAAACCAATCGATATAAAAATCATGGCGCCGCACCGATCTCTTTGCAGGGTGCAGTATTTGATTCTGCTTATGTCTATCGTGCTCAAGATGACAGTCTTTACTTTCTCGCTCATGTTCGCAGCAGAAATACCATAAAAAGCGTTTGGTGTTATGCGTTGAATGATTCCATCATTATGAATCCTATCGGTGACGATTGGTATCGATCGTCTCATGCTGTTTTTATCATTTGGTCGGGTTTTCAATTTTCCTATTATTTTAATGCGTATGACGAGGCTAATTTTCGCTACACCAGTCGACTCTACAAGCATTATATCAATCTCAACGTCGATGTCGAGATTAATGAAAACGCCGTTTCGCTCGCAGGAGATGAGATGGTATCGCTTTTGGCGTCAATTCAAAATAAGAGCAGCAATCCGGTGAACGACCTGCTGGTGCTGTTCGAAACACGGGTGTTGCCTGATACCACATGGCGAGGCGCGGGTGTGGATACGGTGTCCATCGAGGCCTTTGCGACCACAACCTGCCGCGTTAATTACGCTCCGCCCCCGCAGGACTTTCTCGTGCGAGTGACCTTGGATCCCGATAGTACAATCCGCGAGGACAGCAAACAAAACAACCAAATGGTCCAGCAAATTACGCCCCACCTGTTTCAAGTGACCCCACAAGGTTTTTACGTTCAGGGACAATACCAGACGACGTTTCGCTATGATGATTATTTATCCATCGAATTGCCTGTCGGGGCAATTCCGCATTATTCTGCTGTTTTAATTGAAGAAATGAGTGCGCTGAAAATCAATGAGCAGCCTGATTTCTATTCACCCAAAGTTACACCCGCATATGACCTGCAATTACGTTCAGATTATCTGCTGGAGAAACCGGCGATTGTTCGGCTTTTGCTTCCTCATGACAGCAGCATCACCGATTCGACTCGGCAATTATGGAAAATATTCCGTTTCGCGAAGCAGACCAAAAAGTGGGTCAGATGTGATACGCAATTGCTGGAAAACAATTTAGTCACCCAGTTGAATGTGGTTGGCCCGCTGTCTGTTTTAGTCGCTCAAGACTCCCAGTCGCCGGATGTATTTGTTTCGGTTGATGGCCAACCCTACGTTGATCACAAGTGGGCGGGTGACGAACCGCGGATTGGAATTCGCCTGCAGG
>RPQV01000289.1 GCA_003818595.1 Calditrichota bacterium | reverse complement strand
TGTTAGCGCACTTGGTTTGATTGTTGGCGCACTTGGTTTGATTGTTGGCGCACTTGGTTTGATCGTCAGCGCACTTGGTTTAACCATTAGCGCACTTGGTTTAGCCATTAGCGCACTTTGTTTAATCATCAGCGGCGCGGAGCAAGCGGTGTGGGAAAGACGAACGGACGGATTATGCGTCTCTAAACGGGCAGATGAAATTTTGCTGCGAAAGGAAGTGACTCACGCGTAGGCGCAAAGGGCGCAGCGGCATGAATCCAAGTCATGGCGAAGCATCAAGAACCCAAGTCATTGCGAAGCAATCCACGGCCTCCATGCACCTGCCCCGTCGAGGCCGCCCTCTCACTCTCAGGCTGGTGAGTTGCTCTTTGGCAGGGGATTGCTGTTGCCCTGCGTGTGCCAGATGATGCCGCCTTGGCCGCGTCTCACATGGTCCTGAGCGGCCTTGACGCCAAAATACTGATTGTGGCGACAAAGTTTTTTGATGCCGCGGTCATAGACAATGAAATCGTGCAGCAGTTCTAAAAAGCGTTCTTTGTTGAGCAACTGCACGATGTTTTTGTCAAGCGGATATTCGACTCGGGCGGCTCGGTCGCGAATGGATTGGGTGAGCTGCAGCAGATAAGCATCGTTCTTGTTGATTTCGGAGCTCACCTCTTTCCATTTCATAAAGTATTTTTCTTTGGCCTCGATGGCGCCATAGGCGATGCCTTCAAAGTCGTGACCGGCCATGATATACTGGACAGTTGAAAAAAACGGTTTGATGAAAATAAGTAATATGCTATATGTGCGAGAAACCGCAACAGTCAGATAAAATCTTGCTGCTTTTTCTTTGATGCTATTAGGATTAGAATGAGAAGTGTCTCGATTGATATTATCGGGATATCAGGAAAAAATCAAGGATTTTCTGTAAGAATAAGGCGGTTCCAGGACCTGAAACCGCCTTCACCTCAGAGAGGATTTTAGAGGAGCTGACTAACGAATCAGCAGTAGTTTATGGGTTTGTATTTGATTTGCTGTCTTTAATTGACAGAGATAAACACCGGACGGCATATTCTGCCCCTGTTGATCTGTACCGTTCCACGTTTGTGAGTGTTCACCCGTAAGTTGGAATCCTTCTGCGAGTCGGGTCACAAAACGACCGAGTGCATCAACAATCTTCAACTCGACATGAGTATCACGCGGCAGTGAGTACACGATTTCCGTGGAGGGGTTGAAGGGATTGGGGTAGTTTTGAAGCAAAAGGTATCTCTCAGGTAACCGGTCTGTGACACCGGTGGTCTCAAGCGCCATTTCCAGCGCATCGCCGCCGAACAGCGAGAAGGTTGCACTGGAGATTTCATAAATTAATATGTAGGTATTGTCGTTAGCCGAATCATCTACCCAGATGACCAGTTGGTCATCCCCTGATGTTTCGCCCGGAAGAATCGCAACGCCGCGTGAATTGGCCGATCCTTCTGGGACAAGCGTGGCAGGATTATTGTCCAAGATGGCGTTGAACAGGGTGTTCTCAAAAAAGAGCACCGAGGAGACCGGCGCGTTAAAGTCGAAGCCGTTTCCCGAATCAATCCACTTCACTTCGATAATCTGAGCATCGCTAAAAACGCCAAAGTTCGATAAGTACAGCGTGATGGTGGAAGGATCTGGTTGTCGAACAGCCAGACCGTTGTGAAAGTCGACGGAGAGTTCGTCAGTGCCCAAGCCGGCGCCTGCCGATCCAATATCGTTCCATGAAAGCCGCGTCGTCTTTGCGTCGGTGGTATTGCCTTCTACCACGATCAGTTCGTCGCTGCCAAAACCGCCCCCCGGCGATTCATCGTAGATGAAATAGAGTGAATCGCTGAGCGCTACAAGTCCTTGGATACCCACATTGCCTGCGATCGAACTGGGTGTGATCTCGCTGGTGACGGGCGTTCCAAGCACATCGGTGATCAGGTGAACCGTGTCGTTCGCCCTGTCGGGAACGATCGCGTCGAACCGGCCTCCCTGGTCAACAACCGCGAGATCGCGCACGTCGTTAAAATTGGCCATGGCTGGGCCTACCGTGGCAGTCTGGGCGTCAAAAACAAAAACATCGCCCTTGCCGGTTCCGGCGTCACTCGTCATACCAATTAACCACTCTGTGCCGGTGAGGTAACCAATAGCGCCCGCGGCTCCGAGTTCAGCCGCCGGGGCGAAAGAACTGGTTCCGGCGGCCACGTTGAGTTGAGTAAAGTTTGCATTATTCGTGAAAACGATGGTGTTTGGCCCGGTCGCTAAGGTTCCGTATGCCAGATCCACCGGGGTTTGAGCCAATACCGCAAAGGGCAAGGCAACGACTAGAATTAATACTAGAAAATAATTACGGTTCATAGTTCAATTCCTTTCTTGTGTTTACTGGTAGGAATTTTGATTTTTCAAGGGATCAAAAAAAATCGAGGACGTCATTCTCTGTCCTCCAGCTATTTTCCATTTTCAGAGCGCCATGCCATATCAGCATTATCATAGCGTCTGACCTGGCGGAAAGTTAGCCAACATAAACCTGAAAATCAAACAAAATTTCAACAAAGCATGTAACCAGGGTAAAACCTCAGTTTCTGTAGGAGATTGGTTGTAAATACTCCACGCAAAGACGCAAAGATCGCAGAGAATTACTCATATAATAATCGGATCGGGGTTTAAATATTCCGGAAAAGGCAATTCTCTGTCGATCGATCATCTATAAAACCAAACCGTTATATATCCACCTATTTTCTCTGCGAAACTTGGAATTCATGGTTTAAACAACCTGTCAACTCGAGCCTCAATCAGACGCAGCCTCCGATTCTGCAACTGTGCTTTTCACTGGCGGCCGAGATATCGCTGTTTTCCATAATCCACAGTGCCGCAGCTTGTTTCTTTTTGCGTACCCCCCGTTTCTTATTCGAATACCAGCCAAAATAGCTGATCAAAAGATCAAACACCCGTTCCCGCCACGCTGGCGTACACCGCTCCATATCAACTTGGACAACCCGAATAAAAAATCCGTCCCGCTTGAACAGGCCCTCGCTCACAATTGCATATACATGGCTGTGCCGGCCCTTCAGATTGCCAAAGGTCGTAATAGCCCCCACATAACCGGGTTCCTCCTCTCGAGCCCCGCAAGACTGGCGCAATGAATCCCTGATCGTTTCATAAGCCAGTCGGCATAGTTTCCCCAGCAGGCGGCAGTCGTAGCGGTAGAAAATACGCAACCGCTTCGGCATGGTCAATACCCATTGCCGGTGGCTCACCGGCGCAAAGACCTCCTCCGCCAGCCGCATGCCCGGCAATAACGCCCGCTTTTGAGAAACTTGTCGATGGCGGTGCGAATGACCGGCCGCCAATAGCCATATTTCGGCTGGAACCGCTCGTCGTAAACACGTTCGAACTCGTCAAAATGGTCACGTACCCGTCTGAAAAAGGGCGAAGCCTCCGGATTTGTGCAAAGTGGTGAGATCGCCCAACCACCGGCTGGTGCAGCTGGCCACTGGTTCAGTGCCTTCCGGACAAAATGGTGGGAAACATCAAGTTGTCCTAAAAATCTGATTGACAATGAATAATCAAGCACATATATTCTAGACAGACTAGATGTAAATATGAGGTGTGATATGTTAAACAATTCATGGCAATTACAAGATGCTAAAAATAAATTCAGCAATTTAGTAGAAAGAGCTAAAAATATCGGTCCGCAGATCGTAACAAAACACGGTGAAGAGGCTGTTGTAGTATTATCTATTTCTGAGTATAGAAAATTATTAAAACAAGAACAAAATATTATCAGCTTTTTTCAGAAATCACCATTAGCAGATTATGATATTGATTTAGAAAGAAATAAGGAATTTCCACGCGAGGTTTCTCTATGAACTATCTTCTGGATACATGTGTGGTTTCAGAGTTGTTAAAAAAAGAGCCTGATAAAAACGTTCAAAATTGGATTTCCGAAATGGATGAAACATCACTTTACTTGAGTGTCTTGACATTTGGTGAGATTCATAAGGGCATCGAAAAACTACCGGAAAGTCGAAAAAAAGACCAACTGCACAAATGGGTTAACTCGGATTTACGTGAAAGATTCAATAATAGAATATTAAATTTTGATTTAACTATGGCTACAAAATGGGGTGAACTTCAAGGTAAAGCCGAGCTTGCTGGAAAAGCAATGTCGTTGATTGATGGTCTGATTGCTGCAACCGGAATTGTAAATGATCTCATTGTAGTTACGAGAAATACAAAAGATATGGAACAAAGTGGTGTCTCACTTTTTAATCCTTGGTTGTAGACTGTCTGCTTGTAAATTTCGGTAAAACAAAACGCTGCAGTTGACTGAAACAGCCGATTCTTTTAGGCGAGTTTTGGGGTGGTGAAAGGTTTTGTTTTTTATATCAGTTTTGTCTGATGCTGTTCCAGCGACTGAGCTCATTGTTTTAATCGAAATTCACAATGAAGACGTAATGGCAGACAGGACAAGATTTGTGTCCCCTTGGATGTATGATCTTGATGTCAATCTGACATTCATTGAAAAATAATCGTGCATTTTAGATCAGGTCAGGATCGCCGGTTAGAGAGTATACCATCGTCGCACGCGAGACTGCATATCCTCTTTGAATCTTTTATGGGTGAATTCATTTGGTCGCAGCCTGTCAGAGGGCACTGTAGAGTTCGGATTTTTAGACAGCCATGTCGCGCCTTTAACATTCGGTTGCATTTTGATGTCATGTGCTTGGTGATAATCAGTTTTATAGCTAATGTATACCCATATTCCATAAAACAGTTAGGTCGTTTGAAAGTCAAATCGCAGAGTATCAGTTTACAATCCCCAATATCTTCCTGTATGGAGCCTTTGGGTTCGGTGAAAATACTGACGCAATAGCGCAAAATCCGTCTGCAGGGGGCTCGACAGATGCAGAATTAGCATTTCTCAATAATTCAACCATATACTTGATTTTATGAAAACTTCAGGCTATATTCAAATAATCAATTTAGAATGCAGCATGGAGGAATCATCTTTTTCAATATTTTAATATATTTTTAATATTTATAATGCCTTGTAGTAATAATTCATCATTCATATTCAGCAAAAAGTTCAAAATAATAAGTAATATGTTAGGTGGAGAAAATAGACGTCTGCTAAATAGAAAACCCGGGTATTATCCTTTCTCCGATATGATTATTTGCGGCTCATATTATTCAGAGACACTTGGTTGAGATTATGAATTAATTTTCGAGGAATAACGTATGAAAAAACTGATTTTCTTACCGTGTTTCCTTTTTGTCATTACTCTTGTACCAAATCTGGAAAGCGGCCAAAAGGTTCAGACCGTGCTAAAAATTA
>RPQV01000288.1 GCA_003818595.1 Calditrichota bacterium | reverse complement strand
TCAGCCCGGAACAGCTGTTTCAAGAAGGTTGGCTGACGAAAAAAGAGTTGGACGATTATCCCGCTTTGCCGCAGGAACGCGTCGACTATGAACTGGTGTCCAGTCATAAATCGGCTCTATTTGCGCCGGCAAGTGCTCGATTCCTGGCAAAACCGCCGCTAGAGTATTCACAGTTTTGTTCAGAAAATAAAAGCTGGCTGGACGATTATGCGCTGTTCATTGCTTTAAAAGAAAAATACCAGGGCGCATTGTGGAACCAATGGCCGAACGAAATTCGTGACCGATCGCCAGAGAGTCTACGGCTCCTGTCGCAATCCCTCAAATCGCAGATCGATAGGCTCAAATTTCAGCAATTCGTGGTGCAGAAACAGTGGTCCGAATTGAAAGCCTATTGTTCCGCCCGCAATATACGAATCATCGGCGACCTTCCCATTTATGTCGACTTGGGAAGCGTCGACGTCTGGAGTTTTCCGCACCTTTTCAAACTTGATGAAAACAAAGAGCCTTATGTGGTGGCCGGGGTTCCGCCCGATTATTTCAGCGCCACGGGTCAGCGTTGGGGAAATCCGCTTTACAACTGGGAAGAATTACGCGCTGAACATTTTTCCTGGTGGATCGAACGCCTGCGTCGCAATCTGACGCTCTTTGACATTGTGCGCATTGACCATTTTCGGGGACTAGTCGCTTTTTGGCAGGTACCGGCCGAGGAAGAGACCGCCATTAACGGTCAATGGGTCGAGGCGCCGATCGATGAATTCGTTCCCGCAATGCAGAAGGCCTGTCCACAATTTAATGTCATTGCCGAGGATTTGGGATTGATCACCGATGATGTAAAAGAAAAACTGAATCGCTATCAGCTTCCGGGCATGAAAGTACTACAGTTTGCATTTGGCGACAGCCTCGAAAACAATGTTTATCTGCCCCATCGCTATCCTGAAAATGCCGTCGTTTATACCGGAACTCATGATAATAACACCACAAAAGGATGGTATCGCATAAATGCGACCGACACCGACCGATGGAATTTGGGTGTTTATCTGCAGAAGGAAATCAATGAAATGAACATCACCTGGAGCCTTATCGAATTGGCGCTCGCCTCTCGTGCACACGTCGCCATATTCCCAGCGCAGGATATTCTCCAGTTGGATGAACGCGCGCGCATGAACACCCCCGGCACTGAAGAGGGCAATTGGGAATGGCGTCTCCTGCCCAACCAATTGCAGGAGTCGGAGTTGCTCAGGTTGTCGCAATTGACGACACAAAATAAACGCGCATGAACTTGATGAGTAATTTTAATAATCACTGACAGACATAACTTTAAAGAGGGTTATAATGAAGACGCATCTGTGTTTGACAGGACTCATAGGCTTTTGGGTTTTGTTTGTCGGGCATTCATTCGGAAAACCGACTATGACCTCATTTTGTAATCCACTCAACCTGAATTACCGTTTTCAACTCGATGAACCCAGCCGTCGAGAAGCCGCTGATCCGGTGATCGTGTTGTTCAAGGACCAATATTACCTGTTCGCCTCCAAATCCGGCGGCTATTGGATAAGCGATGATCTGGTGAACTGGCGACCGATTAAACCTGTTGGCCTCCCCCTTGAAGATTACGCGCCTGCCGTGATCGAAATCAAAAACAAACTCTATTTCACCGCCTTTAATACGGGCGCCGTTTTCACCAGCGATAATCCGGCTGAAGGTTCCTGGTATAAAGCGGCTGAAATTCCACAATACCCGGACCCGGCGCTCTTTCTCGACGATGATGGTCGCCTATATATGTACAGCGGCTGTTCAAACAACGGACCGATTGACGTTCAGGAGCTGAATGCCGAAACCTTTGAGACGATCGGCCAATCAATCGAATGCTTCCGTCCCGATTTCCTCCAACGGGGATGGGAAGTGTTCGGTGACGATAATTTGGGCGGCGCCATGGGTTCAGAAGTGATTTATGCCCCATGGGTCGAAGGACCGTGGATGACCAAACATAATGGTATTTATTATCTCCAATACGCGGCCCCGGGTACTCAATGGAAAGCCTATGCCGACGGTGTCTTCACCTCCAACTCTCCGACCGGTCCATTCCAATATGCCGAGTATAATCCCTTTTCTTATAAACCTTCCGGCTTTATCGCCGGCGCCGGCCACAGCTGCACGTTCAAGGATAAACAAGGGCATTATTGGCATATCGCCACCATGGTCATTTCGGTAAACCATGTCTTTGAAAGACGGCTTGGCCTCTTTCCCGTTGGATTTACCCCGGAAGTACAGATGTTCACCAACACCTATCTGGCCGACCTGCCGCAACAGATTCCCGGCGCCGTCGACCGACCGGAACAGGATAACTTACGGGGCTGGATGCTGCTGTCGTATCATTGCCCGGTGAAGGCCTCTTCCACTATCGAGGAATTCCCGACGCAGAATGCGGTGGACGAAGAAATCCGCACCTGGTGGAGTGCACAAACTGGTGATGCCGGAGAGTGGCTGATGATTGACCTGGAGGAGAATTGTGCTGTCAATGCCCTGCAAATTAATTTCGCTGATCAGAATACCCGAATTTTTGACAACTCACTCAAATTGTGTCATCAATATTTGATTTCAGCATCTGATGATGGAAATGAATGGCGCGAGATCGTCGACAAGCGCAACAATCATCAGGATGTACCTCACGATTATGTCGAACTCGATCGAACGGAAAACGCCAGATTTATCAGGATAGAGAACGTATCCACTCCCGCTGCCGGGAAATTCGCCTTGAGCGGCCTGCGCATTTTTGGCAAGGCAAACGGCGCAGCACCTGCACCCGTCACCCAGCTCCTGGCTCAACGAGATGCCCACGATCCCCGCCAGGTCAAAATTTCCTGGACGCCGGCGAGCGATGGGATCGGCTATGTTGTCCGTTACGGCACCGCGCCCGATCGGTTGTTTCATCATTTTCAGGTGTTTGATCATCATGAAATCAAAATCAACAGCCTCAACAGCGCCGTGCCCTACTATTTCACCATCGACGTCTGGAATAAATCCGGATTGACCAAAGGCACAGCAATTTCAACCTTTTGACCTTGAGACCTTCAGACCTTGAAACCTTTTGACCTTCAGACCTTGAGACCTTCAGACCTTGAAACCTTCAGACCCTTTTGGAGCCCTTATGAACCGACGTCAATTCCTCAAACAATCCCTCAACGCCGCCGCTGGCGCTGCCCTACTTCATTTCCGGCCTTTAGCCGCTGAGACCAGCGGAGACATTCGTTATCCGATTGGAATCTTTACCAGACCGTGGGCGAATTTCGAACTGGAGACCGCATTCTCGTCCATTGCAGAAGCCGGTTTCCAATACGTCGGATTGATGACGACGCGATCGCGCGAAGGGCTGGTGATATCGATACGAACGCCGAAGAAAAAAGCGCAGCGTATCAGTCGCTTGGCGCAGGATCATGGCCTCAAGGTCGTTGCCATTTACGGCGGAGATTTTAATGCCGAGATATCGCGCAGAGCTGCTGTTGACGGCCTCAAAAAGCTGCTTGACAACGTCGCCGCCTGTAATGGGTATACGTTGATATTAGGAGGAACCGGAGATGCGCAAATTTTGGATAATTATTATGCGGCGGTATCCGATTGTTGCGATCACGCCGTAGCATTGGAACTTAAAATGGTGCTCAAACCCCATGGCGGTCTGAATGCCACCGGAACTCAATGCCGCGAACTGATTCAACGCATTAACCATCCGGCTTTTCGCCTGTGGTATGATCCGGGAAATATCTATTATTACTCAGACGGGGCACTTGATCCGGTGCAGGATGCTCAACACGTCAATGGAATCGTCACCGGCATATGCGTCAAAGACTATCTCCACCCGAAAGAAGTGATGGTAACCCCCGGGGAAGGGTTGGTCAATTTCCCCGGCGTCCTGCAATCGCTGCATGAGGGCGGATTTGATCAAGGACCCCTGGTGATCGAGTGTCTGCAGGACGGAGATCTGCCGCATTTAGTGACCGCCGCGCGCAAAGCCAGGATCGCCGTGAGTGAGTGGGTCAAAAGCATCTCATGAGAATACATGGTAGCTGAATAAAATTCCGATTCCCCAAAATACTATGATGCCCTATTCACGCAAAGACGCAAAAGAACGCAAAGATTTAAATTCTCCTATATACAAAATGTGACTTTTACATACACCTCATTACCTCATCACCTTCTCACCTCATCACCTTCTCACCTCATTACCTCATCACCTATCAACCTCCTCACACCTTTGCGTTCCTTTGCGTCTCGGCGGCTTTGCGTGAACCGCCAAATTGTTCTGTATAAGATACAGATGAGGTGGAATAAACCATCAGCCATTCGAAAAACCAGCCGCTCAAAGCGGCTTTGTACACATCCAGATCAATCTTGCTGTTCTCTTAAAGCAGCAACCGCATTGGCCAGGAATATGTACTCGGCGCAAATGTCGATCACATATTCATTCTCCCCCCACAAAAACGGCCAGTCCTCTTTATTCTCGGGAAAGTCGGGCTTGAGCACCAGGATTCCCGGAACCACGCCACCGGCGATAAACGTCAAGTCGGCGCGATTGCCGCCATAAGCGACTTTTTTAGAATTTACCCCCACCCCCGACACAAAAGATATATTCGAGCTGGGATGGCACCCATAGATATAATCGAGCGCACGGTGCGCATATTCGGGGCCGATGATTTCCGGAAACGCCTGATGCAGGAGGTAATTGGTCACCCCCCAGCCGATGATCGTGCCATTGCCCGCCCATCCTCCGGTCGTGATCGGTACGCCAAACGGATTCTGTTTGATCAAATCATCATTCGCCGCTTTGTGCTTGACCACGTAGGGACGCAGTTTTTCCTTAAATGCGGCATCCATGAACGGGACCGCCCTGACCGCTGCCTTGATGCTCCATTGACTCGCCCGCTCCAGCGTCGGCCATAACAGCTCCTGCAACCTGTCGGCATACTGGGAGTTATGGGTGGAAATGAAGAGTTGTAACGCTGCCTCCATCTCTGCGCCGGTGCCGAACATAAAGCCCCGTCGATTTTCCGTCGGCGGTTGCCGATGCTCCTCGACCCATGCATTCATCGCAGTTTCCAGACATTCATCAGCCAGAACCTGATGATATCTGCGCAGAGCCCGACCGGCGGCTGCCAAAGCAGCAATTGAGCTGTAGTTGCTCATGGTCGACTTGTTGGTGAATGCCCATCGATCATCCGGCGTTCCGCTGGAACGACCATCCGATTCATACGGTTTGAGCTGAGGATTGTAGACCAGATTGTCGGTGATGGTCGAACCGTCGCCGAGATGGTGATATTGATGCAGATGGGGCTCTATAATTC
>RPQV01000287.1 GCA_003818595.1 Calditrichota bacterium | reverse complement strand
TTCCGGCTTGGTCTTGGGCGATGATCTCACGAATATAAACGCTGTCTCGGCACTGGAGCGCAGATGCAAGATGGTGCGGAAATTCCCGCAGCGCCTCTTCGCTCAACCATGCCTCTGCCGGAGAACCGCCGACGCTGGCGTGGATCAGCCCAATGGGAACATGGAACTGTTCATATAGTGCTTTAGCAAAAAAATAACCGACAGCGGTGAAGCGAAGAATAGTTTCAGGCGACGCTGAATCCCATGAGCCTGATTTAAAATCCTTTTGTGGTGTATTGAAATCATATTGAGTGGAAACAAAAAATCGCCTGATGGCCGAATTGGTGGAATTTTCAATCTCTTTGCCGTATAAAGGCGCCACCCGCCCCATATTCAGGTCCATGTTCGACTGGCCGGAGCACACCCACACCTCGCCTACGAGGATGTTGTCGAGAACGATTTGGTTCTCGGCAATGATCTCCATGCTGAAAGGACCGCCTGCCTCCATTTTGGGGAGGATGATGTCCCATTCACCATTGTCGTCAGCAGTGGTCTGATAGCTATCTCCCAAGAAATGAAGCGTTACCGGTTCATGAACGTCTGCCCAGCCCCAAATTTTGATATCAGTCTGCCGTTGCAGCACCATTCCACTACTGATCAAACGCGGCAGCCTGATCTCTGCACTGCCGGCTTGATAAAGCAGGATAATAACCATATATAGAGAAGATATTCGTATGTTTGACTTTTGGATCATGCTTCGCTCGCTCATCTTATGCTACAGATGCTTAAAGCCGACGGGCTGTGGCGTCTTTCACTCATAATCATACAGCTCCAACCGGAGAATGGAAAATTCATCATAAAACAGGCGGATGTGCCTTCCCTGATGGGTCTGGTCGCCGTTTAAATGTCTGATAACCTGCCAGCGACGGTTGTCAAACCGCCCTTCATCCACTTTTAATATCCCCACATTCAGGTTGGGATTGATGAGATTTTTAAATGTCGCCGTAATTCCATGGCCCGCAATATAGAATTCACGAGCGTCGGTTTGCACAATGACGGCGCCGGCCATGTCCCAAACATCGTCCTTAGCTTTTTCCTCATAGCCCAGGGTATAGCTGTGACGAAAGCAGAACTCGTAATCTCCCAAGACAAAGACATTTTCTTGAGTCTCTTTATCGACAAGGACGCCCTCGATTCGGTGCCGACCTTGATGTGCGGTAATCAAGGGGGCGAGCTGATGAATGAGGCGGTACATCTTTCCCAAGGGATTATTCTGCGGATCGTCGGTGGATTCAATCGAAAAAGGCGAGAATCCCATGCCCTCATAATGACCGACCGTATAGGCCGCTTTTGCGGCGACGGTCTCATCAAAACGATGTTCAGGGATGAACAGGGGATTCCCCTGGCGAATGTAGAGATCGCTCCAGTGCTTCAAATTGGAAAAGTAAATATCGGGTGACAGGAAATCGACAGCGGGGGCGCCGGCGCGCCAGATATCCATGAGATGCGGCAGGGGACCTGCGCTGGGATAACCAACACCGGGTTCCCGTCCTGGGCGATTCAATGCCGCATTGACAAACATGGGCAACGGATATATGGCTTTGCCGGACTGGACGATCTCCTGGACGAACTTGGCATAGAACCACGCCATGAACAGCTCATCCGTATGTGAGCCTTCCCCGAACACCGTTTCCCATGATCCTCCTGTTTTAAAACCATTTTCAGCCCATACCTGCAGAAATTCGGGCACCAATTTTTCATTGTTTTTCAGCAGGTAGGCGATCAATTCATCGGGAACACTTTCCCGAAATCTTTGATCGGCCAACGGATGATGATCCCGCGCTGTCGGCAACATGCCGATTTCGTTTTCAACTTGAATCATGATGATGGTATGATCATTTCCATCGATTTCCCTGATAAACTTCATCAATGCCTGAAATGCCTTGAGGTCGGCATGAAGATTATTTTCGCTGAACGGCGTCAATATTTCATGACTTTTCCCCTGATCGTCATTCACTCGGGGAAATCGCGTCTGATCCTTCTTCACCCAGGCCGGCGCGTGACTCGACATGCTGTTTTTCCAGGAGGCGAACCACAACAAAACAAGTTTAAGGTCGTACACTCGCGCCTGGCGGACCAATTGTTCAATCAACTTGAAATCGAACCGGCCTTCTTCGGGTTCGATCAACTCCCAATAGACGGGCGCCAAGACTGTATTGAGCTCCATGGCTTTCAGCTTGGGCCAGATGGGCTGCATATATTCAAGGCTGGTGAAGGACGAGTTCCCCAGCTCGCCGCCGAGTATTATAAAGGGTTCGCCGCTAACCATCAACTGTGTTGTTTCACCTTGTTTTTGAAGATGAGGGATTTGCTGCTGTTTGGAATGAATATCCCCGGATTCTCTCGGAGTACAGGCGCAGATGAACAGCGTGAAAATCAAAAGATGAAAATTAGTGAATCGATGCTTTTTCATAACCATTATCTTCCCGTCGAATATTACACCAATGTTCATAACGGACGCCTTACCGCCGTAAATGGCGCAGGAAAACCCTATTTATTCGAATCCTATCATTAATCCAGAATCACAGACTGAACGAAAACGGTTCTTGTTTCGCCGGCCGAGCGCAGTCGAGGCCAGATTTTATTGAGAAGGAATTTTAGGCGTAACGCGTTTCACCCAATACCCAAGCATCATCAAGGCAATGGATATATAAAAGAGTGATTTTCTGAAAGCCAAATATCGGTGCAGTTCAAAATAGTCATATGCCGATACAATCGAGACAGAAAGTGCTGAGAAAATTAACAGCGACAGCGCAGCCTGCACCGCAGTTTTATTGACTTTCCACAATCCGAATCCCAGTGACAGATGAATAAATCCCAACAAGCTGATGAACAGTTTTGCAGGAATAGAACTGTTTCCCGTCCGGCTGATTCCCAAAATTTCCACAAAAATAAACAGACCGATGATCAGACAAAAAATGGAGAAATTAGTCATTTCATGGGGTATCATTTGTCCATTTCGTTCATCGATTTTAAACAGATTCCGGACGCTTGGCACATTGAGCAACCAGATGACTGATATTCCAATTGCCATCGATACAAAAGGAAGAACATTTATCGGCATGCGGAGGGATAAAAGTGAATGAATTATACTGAGAACGGAAAATGAAACGAGAACAGAAAAAACTACCCAGGCCCATCTCTTGGTCATGTAGAATCCCCAGCAGACAAAAAGCCAAAGAGATATCTGCATCACTGATCTCAAGATGTTCGGAGAAAAATGTAATCTCATAAAAAGTGAGAAAATCATATAAACGGCCATGAGGAGGGCCAGAGCCATCAAAACATGGAATGGAATCGGATTCGCTTTAAATTTTTGGAAATTCATAATGACTCCCGATTTGACAATCTTTCCCGGAGGATGCCGATGAAATTCTTCGGCTTTAGCCCTTCACCCTCAAAACCTTGGATTCACGACATTATTGTAAATCGATCCAAAGGTATAGCTGAGACCAATCGACAGGTAATAGTAGTAAGAAGTCTCCAGTTCCCGTCTTCTCAGCAGTATTTCTTCAAGCGATGCGCCGCTGCTGGGCAGAGATATTTGATCGCGCAAAAAGGTGATATAGCCATAAAGCTCCAACGACAGACCTTTGACCAGTTTGAGCTCGATAGAATTGTTGAGCGAGATATTGAATTTTTTAATATCATAAAAATAATGAGAGCCTTCCAGGGACGAACTGACTGAACCCCACGGTTGTTTGATTTCATAGGCGATATTCACGTTCTCGCTCAGGCGTTGTTCCGTCATCTTGTAATAAATGGTCATTTCGTGATAATCATAATAGTGGGCGCCGATTAAATATTGGAAGGTGAATTGATGACGAGTCGCTTCAGAGTAAGGGTAGACATTGAATTCGATTCCGGGTAGAAAATAGGTTGACAAATCGAAATTGTTATAGGTTGATTTTGAAGCACCCAAACGCACCGCCATAGACCAGCGGGGTGTCAAACTCTTGACGACAGACGCATTCAGATAATTGCTGCGGCGATCATCCGTATAAGAGAGTTCGTCACCATAGTCATAAATGGTGCGGGTGTTGCTGATCGAAAGATAAAAATTAGTTTTCCACGCTTCGGTGACGCGATTGGCGGAAATTGATGAATTGAGATTATTGTATTTGTAGGATTTTTCACCGTTGAAATATCCTCGAAGTCGAGTGCTGAAGGTCCAATAATTCCAGGGATCGTCAACAACTTTTGATGATGCGGCATCCGATTCTTCTTTTTGATAATGAATATCGATCTGTTCGATGGCCGGCGTCTGAGCGACAAACGGCATGAGGCCGATTTTGAAATATCTTGCCAGCTGTTTGCGAATGATGTCTTCTGTATCGGTCTGCCGAGAAATGTATTTGAGCGCGTTTTGTTGTCCATGAAATTTTCGCAGGCCGATAAAATTGATGGTGAATTCAATGCCGCCGCCGCCTGTGCGTTGGGTGGTGGTGAGAATATGCACATCGGCGTCGGCGCGATCGCGCATGTAATTCACATAGGGAATTTCAGTTCGATAATAATCGAGGTCCATGTACCAATCCGGGGAATCGATATAGATATTGATGATGTCGCTTGGTGTCGGAGCGGTGTGAGCCGCTGTCTGCGGAAATGCGAACGAGGGCAATAATAAGAGGATCATCATCAAAAAGCCTGGAAATGACTGGGCTGCGCAACGGGCCGTTTTCAATGTCATCGATTTCTCCTGGTGTGATCGCCGAGTGGAGGTAAAAAGAGCCTCTTGAGCGGTCAGATGAGATTCAGTTTCTCCTGTAATTCTCTTACTTTAATTCTATTCAGCAGTTGCAGTCTGTTCTTTTTTAAATTTTCCCGCGCGATCTTTCGCACAATCGGATTCGAATCCGTCACCAATTCCTCCAGATAGGCGAATCCTTGCTGCGGAATGCCGGTAATGATGACGCTGAGAGTATAGCAGAGGCCCTTGACCAGGACATTAAAATGAATATCTCTTGTCTCCGTTTCAGCTTTAACTCTTTTGATGACCTCCTGGTGGATGGCGAGAGCGGCTTGAGCGATATCACTCTTTTTCATCAACCGCGGTTCTGCCAACCCGGCGACAACCGCGCGATCCACCAAGTAATTTTTAGTCTTCAGCCACCTTTGAAGCTCATCAATGGTCTTGTGCGGATCAGCATCGACAATATCGGTTGTCGCCATGGCAACGGCCTCGCGTATTCTCCATCGGCCATCAGCGGCATTCTCCTGCAGCAATTGTAATATTGTCTGCCGTTGGTTGCTATCGATTCTGCCGATCCTTCCGAGCGCCACCACAGCACAAAAGGGCAGAAATTCT
>RPQV01000286.1 GCA_003818595.1 Calditrichota bacterium | reverse complement strand
GCCCCAAAGCCGCGGCGTGCTGCGCGAAGAGACGGCCTACATCATGGCGAGTATGCTGCAGACCTCTGCCAGCAGAGGTACCGGCGCCATGTCACGATCAGTTTACAAATTTTATCACCCCGCAGGCGGCAAAACGGGAACCACCAATGATTATACCGACGCCTGGTACATCACCTTCACGCCGCTGTTGGCAGCCGGAACGTGGGTAGGTCTGGATGATCCCCACATGTCGTTGGGCGAGCGTCAGACCGGCGCTGTGGCTGCCCTGCCGATCACGGCCTCATTCATGAAGTCAGCAGTCGATACCCTGAATATTCCGCCGGTACCCTTTGAAAGGCCGGCAAATATCGTGGATGTCGATATCTGTCTCGATTCTAAACAGCTCGCCGGCGAGTATTGCCCGAATGTCGTTCACGATATCTGCGATGCACGATATCTGCCGCAGCAGACTTGTCAGCTTCACACGGGCGATAAACTGAAAACAATTACCCCACAGCAAAAACGTCGGATTGGATATTAAAACAGCATTTAAAGGATAAAAAAATGAAAGATGCACAAGATATAAAACTAAAGATTGGTTTGGCGGAAATGCTCAAAGGCGGAGTGATCATGGATGTCACCACGCCCGAACAGGCAAAAATCGCTGAAGATGCCGGCGCGGTCGCGGTGATGGCGCTCGAACGCATTCCCGCAGACATCCGAGCTCTGGGCGGCGTCGCGCGCATGTCCGATCCTGCGGTGATCAAAGCAATACAACAGGTGGTTTCAATCCCGGTCATGGCCAAATGCCGAATCGGCCATTTTGCCGAGGCTCAGGTTCTTCAGGCTCTGGGCGTTGATTTCATCGATGAAAGTGAAGTGCTCACCCCCGCTGATGAAGAGTTTCACGTCAATAAATGGGTCTTCAAGATACCTTTTGTCTGCGGCTGCCGCAATCTGGGAGAAGCTTTGCGCCGTATTGCCGAAGGTGCGGCGATGATCCGCACCAAAGGTGAAGCCGGTACCGGCAATATCGTCGAGGCGGTCCGCCACATGCGCGCGGTGCAAGGAGGGATTCGCCGCATTCAATCGCTGGGCGACGAAGAACTCGTCACGGAAGCCAAAAACCTGGGCGCACCGGCTGAATTGGTGCGCGAAGTGAAGAAACTCGGCAAATTGCCGGTTCCCAATTTTTCCGCAGGCGGGGTGGCAACCCCCGCGGACGCTTCACTGATGCGTCAACTCGGCGCCGAAACTGTTTTTGTCGGCAGCGGGATTTTCAAATCCTCTGCACCCGATAAAATGGCCAAGGCCATTGTTTCAGCGACGACCCATTATATGGACTTTGACCTGGTGGCGCACGTTTCCGAGGGGTTGGGACAAGCCATGCCGGGCATTGAAATCGATAAAATACCGCCGGAAGAGCGGATGGCGCCGCGCGGATGGTGAACGAACCGACCATAACCTGCGGCATTCTGGCGCTGCAGGGTGATTATGAAAAACATCGACAAATTCTGCGTCTGCTGAATTGTCACACTCGGCTGGTGTTCAACCGCGAGGATTTGCAGCGCTGTGATGGCCTGATCTTGCCCGGCGGCGAATCCACCACATTGATCAATCTATTGAAAAAACACGATCTGTGGGATGCCGTGCGTGATTTCGGCCGTCGCAAGCCTATTTACGGCACCTGCGCCGGTTGTATTCTCGTGGCAAAGAGCATCGTCGGAATGGATCAGGATTCGTTGAACCTGATCGACATCACGGTTCAACGAAATGCCTATGGTCGTCAGGCGGATTCCTTTATCGATGACATCACCCTTCAGCTCAACGGCAAAAGTGAAACCATGGAGGGGATATTCATCCGCGCCCCTCGAATTATTTCCATGGGCGAGACAGTCAGGGTGCTCGCCTCTTATTCAGGTCAGGTGATCCTCGCTGAACAAGACAACATCTTGGTGGGGACATTTCATCCGGAACTGACTTCAGACACCCGGATTCACCGATACTTTGTGCAGCGCATCATCGCTTCGGTGAAAAAGAGTTGATCACCTACAACAGGAAACGGCATGTTCGAATATGATGCCCGGGGAATCAGAATAAAAAACAGCGAGTTTTGGCTCGACGCCCATCGCGTGGTTCCTTTTTCGTTTGTCTCTCATGGACATTCGGATCATATCAAAAATCACCCCTTGATTCTGGCGACGCCCCCAACGATTCGATTTCATCATTTGCGGGCGCGGCAAAAGCAGGTGCTCTCTCTTGACTTTCGCCGGCCCTATCAGTTAGGGGACATGACCATCGAACTCTATCCGTCCGGCCATATATTGGGATCCGCCATGATCCGCATCGAAAAGGATGGCTCTTCACTCCTCTATACCGGCGATTTCAAACTAAAGAAAAGCTGGACAACCTGTAATATTGAAATACCTCAGGCTGACATTTTGATCATGGAATCCACCTTTGGTCATCCGCTTTACACCTTTGACATCACACCGGAAGACCTGGTCGCCCATCTCATCACCTTTATCGAGGATTGTATTCGCAGCAGCGTCCAACCAATCGTCCTCGCCTATGGCCTGGGGAAAGCGCAGGAAGCAATGAAAATCCTGGGGAGCGCAGGATATGAGGTGAAGGTTCATCGTGCCGCCTGGGAAATCGCCCAGATTTACGAGCAATTCGGTGCGGCTTTCGAAAACTGCACCCTGTGGAAAAATGAGCCGTTGAAAAGCGGACAGGTATTGATCGTTCCTCCTCACCTCATGCAGATGAACAAATTAAAGGATATCCCGCCCAGACGACGCACGGTGCTGTTGTCAGGATGGGCAAAAAGTGAGTCGGGGCATCGTTTCGGCAGCGATCATATGATTCCGCTGAGTGACCATGCGGATTTCAACGAACTGCTGAGCTTTGTCAAACAGGTGAATCCTCATAAAATCTTCACCACGCATGGTTTTGAAGATTTTCCCGCGCATTTGCGCAATCTGGGTTATGATGCGGACCTTCTTAAAAATGCCTGAGATTCAAATTCGGGGGATGATCCATCCCTCCAGATAACGGACGATAAATATGCCGGAAATCACCCGCTATATCGATATTCAGGTTTGTGAACGCATACGTGCAGCCGTGGCTGAAGCGGACGGCAACGAGGTGTTCTTTGTCGGCTATACCGATGATGATCTCATCGTTCATGATGTTCAGGTGATCGCCCGCGGCAATAGTGAAGCCGTGCCCGCAGTGATGAGTCTGGCTCAGGAAGCCGACGTCGTCATTCACAATCATCCATCAGGCCTCCTTCAACCCTCGGAAGCAGATTTGACGATCGCTGCCAACCTCGATGATTTCAGCGTCGCTTTTTATATCGTCGATAATTCGGTCAGCAAAATCTATGTGGTGGTCGAACCCTTTGCCAAGCGGGAAATACAACCTCTTGAAGCCGATGACATCGAAAAGTTGCTGCTTCCTGATGGCCTTATTTCCCGGCAGTTGACCGAATATGAAAATCGACCTCAGCAGCTGGAGATGATCCAGGCGGTGGTACAGGCCTTCAATGAAAACCAGGTCGCTGCAATCGAAGCCGGCACCGGCACCGGTAAAACCTTAGCCTATCTCCTGCCGGCAATCTATTGGACAAAGCGCAACAAAGAACGCGTCGTCATCTCAACCAACACCATCAATCTCCAGGAACAGCTGATCAAAAAAGACATCCCCCTTTTACAAAAAGCACTCACCGAAAAGTTCGATGCGGTGTTGGTCAAAGGTCGATCCAATTATGTCTGCCTGCGCAAAGTCGATGAGATCGATTCCGAAATCGATTTCCATTCTGAAGAGGAAGAGATCGGTGAATTAAAATCGCTGATCGGTTGGGCGCGTTCCTCCCAGGACGGCAGCAAGGCGGATCTTTCCGTCCTGCCGAAATCGGAGCTTTGGGAAAAAATCGCGGCGGAAAGTGACACCTGCACCCACAGCAAATGCCTGCATTTTCGCGACTGCTTTGTCAATAGAGCAAGACGTATGGCAACCAAAGCCAATATTTTGGTGGTGAATCATCATCTGTTGTTCGCCGACCTTGCGATCCGTCATCAGACCGGCAGTTTTCAGGATGCTGCGGTGCTTCCCCCCTATCAGCGCATCATCTTTGATGAGGCGCATCATATTGAAGACGTGGCCACCAGCTATTTCGGCAGTCAGGTCACCCGCGTCGGCATCATGCGCATCCTCAACCGCCTGCATCGTCGCGTCAAAACCACGGAAAAAGGCCATCTCCATTCATTGCGCTTTCGCATCCTCAAACAGCAAAAACATATTCCGGAAAAAGTGGTTGACCAATTGATGCAAAAGATCCGCACCGCCCTCGTTCCCGGGGCCGAACAATTGGGCGACGCCACGAATCAGATTATGAATCAATTGTTCAGAATTCTGGCCGATCAAGATCCCTCTTTGGGTGACAATGAACTCAAGGTCCGTTTGCTTCCTCATGTCCGCGATCAGCTTTTCCATGCCTCTAATTTGGCGGATTCCTTCAAGGACTACATCCAAACCGTGAAATCTTTTGCCGATGGTCTCAAGGAACTGGTTGCCGACGTCAAAAATCTGAAAAAATACTGCGCTGAAGAGTGGGATTCTCAAACCATCGAAATCTCGGCTCAGGCGGAACGTCTCATTGCCGCCGCAGATATCCTTGATGAAATTATTTTTGAGCAGGATGAAACCAATATCCGCTGGATCGAAGCAAAAGCAGGAAGAACAGGATACCCCCTTGTCCGTTTTCAAATGTCGCCGCTGCAGATCAAAGGAATGATGAAAGAGGCGGTTTTTGACGCCTATCAGACGATCATCATGACTTCGGCAACGCTCACCATCGAGAATTCGTTTTCTTTTTTGGCCGAACGCGTTGGATTGGATGCCCTGGCGGACAGTCGAAAGATCGAGTTAATACTGCCCTCCCCTTTTGATTTTGAGCGCCAAGTCATTTTCGCCGTCCCGGTCGACATGCCGGACCCACGTCATGCGACTTTTTCCCAGGAACTGGCCAAAGCCATTTTCAAGGCCATCACCATCACCGAAGGACGCGCGTTCATCCTGTTCACCTCTTACGGCCTGCTCAATATCATTTATCAACAGCTCAAAGAATCGCTCCAATTGATCGGCATCACCGCGCTTAAACAAGGAGCGGAAAATCGTCACGAACTTTTGCGACGGTTTAAAAAAGACAAAACATCGGTGCTGTTTGCAACAGACAGTTTCTGGGAAGGGGTCGATGTACAGGGAGATGCGTTGGAATCCGTGATCATCACCAAATTGCCGTTCCAGGTGCCGAGTGAACCCGTGATACAAGCCCGCTATGAGGCCATTGAAAAAATGGGCGGCAATCCGTTTATGGATTATGCGGTGCCG
>RPQV01000285.1 GCA_003818595.1 Calditrichota bacterium | reverse complement strand
CGTGTGTCTGACCAAAATACTCGACGCCGAGTTGTCCGCACTATTTGTCGTCAACACCCAAGCCCTCGGAACTCTGGTCCGGTCGCGGATTTTTCTCGAGGATGAGGAAATGGAATATCGTAATGATCTCAACACGGACGCTGAACGATATCTGAACCATGTCAAAACGATCGGACAGTTGAAAGGATTGAATATAAACCTCATTCGCGAAAGCGGATCAGTATGCAGTGAGATCAAGAGATGTGTGAAGGAAAAAAATATCGACTTGTTGATTATTGGCGAATTGTCCAGAATACAATCGCGACGCGATCAATTTTATGATGAAACAGAAAGGGCGATGCGAAGCGTTCCCTGCTCAGTCCTCATTGTTAAAAATGAAGAATGGGTATGGGACATGTATAATCGTCTTTTATAATAAGGAACATAAATCTGCGACGGATTACTACAGGAGCCTGTAATGAGTTTGCTTGATGTCTTGACTGAGGAGGTTATTGCCGTGCCGCTTTCCTCCTGCGATAAAAACGGCGCGATCCGAGAATTAATCGCGCTGGTCAGAAAAAGTGGTAAAATATCCAATGAAGATGAGGTTTATGATGCCGTCATGATGCGGGAAGACAAGAGCAGCACCGGCCTGGAAAAAGGTATTGCCGTGCCCCATGCAAAGACAGCGGCGGTGAATAAAATCGCGGCGGCGATCGGTATATCGCGGGACGGAATTGATTTCGGATCTCTGGACGGGAAACCTTCGAAACTGATCTTTCTCATCCTTGCTCCACCGGCTCAATCCGGACCGCATGTGGCGATGCTCTCCGAGATCGCGCGTATGACTCAACACCCAGGCCTCTGCAATGAGCTGGTGGAGGCAAAAAGTGCTGCTAAAGTCCTCTCGATATTGAACGGCGAGGACTGAAAAGTATTCATAATTTATGCCGCCTCGCCTGGAGATGCGGACACGATATTATAAAGTTTTATGGTCTTGCGATTTTGCGTGAGTCTGACATCTCTAACAATACTTAATGACGACCAATCGTCCGGAAAAGATCGGTTTTCAGCGATGTATCTCGCCCTATGCCGCGGTATAGGGTCATCTGCGCCGCTGCATCTTGTCCTATACTGCTGTAAAGAGTCATCTGCGGTGCTGCATCTCGTCCTATACCGCGGTATTGTGCATGATTCGGCGATGAACCTCGATCTTTGCAACCAATGGAGTCAGACTCGACACCCCGGGACTGCATCAAAGAGGATCAATCTTTTTGATCAAAATCAGCAAGATGCCAGGTATTGAAAAGCGGATCATAGCGTAGAAGATATAACTTTCCTTCCATAGAACGAACTTTGAAATAATAGAGCGCAGGACGACTCACATCAATTCCGCCCTCATACCAGCGATCAACAATCTCTGTGATTTCCGTGAAGCGATTCTGAAATTCAAAGGCAATCGGATATTCATTGAGCTTGTATCCGCTGTGGCACTTGACTTTTGTCCGAACATAGCGCATGATGATGCCGCTTAATAGATTTTGCGTGGTTAATATAGTTGACAAGTGGACGTACGATGGGGAAGCGGCGCTCTTCTTTGTTCATTCCAAAATAAAAAAGGGATTTATACAAATCCCTTTCTTTGAACCAAAATCTGTAGCGGCGCAGGGATTCGAACCCCGGACACGTGGATTATGATTCCACTGCTCTGACCAGCTGAGCTACGCCGCCGTAAAACTATTATAGTCGAATAAATTAGGAAAAATCGAGCTGAAACGCAAGTAATTTTTTAGAGTTTCATTCACCTTCATCCAGCTCGAGCACGCGGCGAAGCGGCTCCAGCGCGATCTCTGACCAGGATTCCACGTTGCAGTCATTGAGCATGCAGATCTCTTCGATTTGATCATATGACATAAAGCCTCCCCATGAAATCTCCTTGTCCTTGGGCTTTATTTTTTTCGATGAGGTGCTGACCATGTAGAGCAGGCCAAAATGCACCGCCCCAACTTCGGTCTCGTCGTCATTGATATAGCCGAGAAGCACCGGCGGATCAAATTCCTCGATATCCACTTCCTCACTGATCTCCCGATACAGACTGGTCATGATCGGATCGGATTCATTCGAATCGATCTTGTCAATATGCCCGCCGATTCCCCATGACCACATCCCCCGCAGGCGCTGCTCATGATAACTGGTCGTCGTTGACCGCTGATAGGTGAAAATGTGTTTGCTCTCTTTATGGACAAACACCACGTAGGCGATCGGCTGTTTAAACATCGGATCTGGTTCAACATCGCCGCGTCGTCGATAAAAATAATTGTCATGAATGATCTGTGCGTAATCGATGTTGCCCGCCGGAGCAAATCCCTGAAAATAGCTGTCAGCGAAAAGCGTTGCTCGGTCGACCACCAATATTTCCTTGTCAAATTTGTTCATGCGGCTGTCCCTTCCTGATCGATCTGGCGTTGCAGCTCCAGTCGTTTTGCTTCATATTCCGGCTTGCCCAATAACGCGAACATATTCTGCTTATAGGCTTCGACTCCCGGCTGGTTGAAGGGATTCACTCCCAATAACAATCCGCTGACGGCGACGGCGAATTCAAAGAGATAATAAAGCTGCCCCAGAACATATTCATTACGCAGAGGGATCGTCATGGTCATGTTCGGCAGGTCGCCGGCGTAATGGGCAAATTTTGTCCCTAAAAATGCCTGGCGATTCACGTCATCAATGGTGCGGCCGCTGATGAAATTGAGCTGGTCGCTGTTTGCGGGATCATCAGGAATGACCAGACGACTACCGACCTGCTGCAGCATCAGAAAAGTCTCAAAAACCAGACGCCTGCCCTCCTGCATGAATTGACCCAGCGAGTGCAGATCCGTCGTCAGGTTTGCCGATGTCGGATAAATGCCTTTGAGATCTTTGCCTTCGCTTTCTCCAAAAAGCTGCTTCCACCATTCGCCCAGAAATGTAAAAGATGGCTCAAAGGAGGACAGGATTTCGACCAATTTCCCCTGCTGATAAAGGCTGAATCGCGCAGCGGCATAAGTCAGCGCCGGATTTTCGAGCACGTTTCGATTGTCGCGACAAAATTGAGCCATATCTGCAGCACCGGCAACGAGAGCGTCGATATCATAGCCCGCTGCGGCAATGGGGAGGAGGCCGACGGGACTGAGCACCGAAAAGCGTCCGCCGATATCGTCTTCAATGATGAATGATTCGTATCCCTGCTCATCCGTGATATGGCGCATGACTCCGCGCGCGCGATCGGTGGTGGCATAGATACGTTTTTTCAATTCATTCTCGGAATACTTTTTCGCCAAGGTGTTGCGAATGAGCCGAAAGGCGATCGCCGGTTCCGTTGTGGTGCCGGATTTGCTGATGACATTGACGCACACCTGCTTTTGCAAAATGTACTGCAGCAGAGATTCACTGTATTCGGCGCTGATGTTTTGACCGAAAAAGAGGACGCGACGATTGCCGGTAAAAGGATCCGCCAGAAATTCGATGGCGGATTTGGCGCCAAGATAGCTGCCGCCGATGCCGATGCAGACCAGGTGATCGGCCTGTTCATGAATTCTTCGGGCTGTCTCGCGGATGCGCGGCAACTCTTTTTGGATGGTCATCGGCAAATCGATCCAGCCGAGGAAATCGTTTCCGGCACAGGTTTTATTGAATAACGAGCTGACGATCTCATTCACGCGCGGCTGCAGGGCGGTTAGAGCTTTATCGTCAATATAGTGATTCAGGAGTGCGGTGTTGAGTGAAATACGGCATGAGGGATTCATATTATTTCCGATTTTGCTTTAGGATACGATGAGTTTAGCGTTCAGCAGCAGCAATCAGCTGTCCTTCTCTGCTGAATCTGCATGATTATGGTTGTGATTGCGCACGCGTTTGAATTCCCAGCCGAATAGTCGATGGGTGAGACGCCTGCTCCAGCGATGTTTGACTGCCCATTTTTTCAGCTTTGAATGATGATGTTTCGTTGTGTAGGACTCGGTCGCATCGGAATGGAGTTTCAAAAAACGCATTTGTCGTTCTTCTTCAATAATTTCTGCCGGGGAGACGATACCCTTTTGTATCAACAGCTTGACCAGCGTCGCCGTTGAAATCTCGGTTGAGAACGAAAGATCAATAGGCTGAGCATTGGCAGCTTGAGAATCGGTATTGGGGAATGTCGTATCGGACATGGTCAATTCCTCATGACTTGAATAATTTTGCGATGATGATCCCCAGAATCAACCAAAAGGGAATCGATATGAGCAATGCCCAATTCATGCCTTTGAGAAAGGGGATGGTTTTCATCCTTTCCTTGCGTTCGAGGCTTTTATTGATGCGCAATTGAAGCTCATCAAAATTGACCGGTTTCACCAGATAATCATCCGCGCCCGAATGCATGGCTTCGATGGCCGAATCATCTGATGGATATCCGGTCAGGAATAAAACTGGACACTGTTTGTCTATATCCTGAATTTTCTGCAGCAACTGAAGCCCGTCCATCTCCGGCATGCGGATGTCCGAAAGGATGAGATCGATCGGCTCTCTCTCAAACACCTGGAGCGCATCGAACCCATTGGACGCGATGAATGCCGTGTGTCCCCATCGTTTCATAATCTCCGGTAATTGCTCGAGAATTTCAGGCTCATCGTCGACAATCAAAATATTGGCCATGGTTTTTCCCGCTGATAATGGTTCATCTTTTGAAAATCATAGGATGATAATTGCATATTGCGTACAGAATAACAAAATTAATCAATTCGGGCAAAATTGCAAGGGAAAATTACGAATTGATCGTTCTTTTTATACTGTTCGCATCAGTGCGCACATTTTATGTCTGATCATTGAGTGGATGCTCGACCTCTGATTTTCTTGCCCCTTGAATGCATCAAACGACAGGTGTCTCCACGATCCCTCATCTTGGTCGTTGTTTTCATGAACAACTCCCAGAATTGACGAGGCCTGGGGGAAGTAGGAGGCGCCTTCTTCAAGATAGAAATCAGAAAATTCCTGAATGTTATCCGGCGTGGCATGGATCAACAGCAGTTGCGGAGAAAAGGTGTTTATGAAATAGTCGAATATACGGCCGCGCGAGGGATGCTGTAGCTGCAGATTGCTGATCTGCAGTGATACCGCAGGTGAAAAGGGGGGATACTGCTGCAGGCCTTCGATGACCATCCGCAGCGGCGTCTCCGCATTCTTGAACAGCATGTCCACCAGTTTGCAGGCGCATAATTTGAAAAAGGTCTTGGCGCCAAGGATTCCGTTTGCTTGAAGATCAAGAATAAAGATAGGCAGATCCGCAAACAGGAAAAGCTCGAAAGCTTTGGCCGTGCAGTGCGATCCGTTATCGAGGATGAGAAAGTCCTTCTTCTCCTCAGCGCTTTGACGCCAAAATATGCCGT
>RPQV01000284.1 GCA_003818595.1 Calditrichota bacterium | reverse complement strand
GTCAGCACCGATTATGATGAGTGCGACAAGCTCTATTTTGAAGAATTGAGTTTAGAAACCGTACTCGATATATATGAAAAGGAAAAGCCGATCGGCATCATCATCTCCATGGGAGGGCAAATCCCGAATAATCTGGCGTTAAAACTCGACAAAGCGGGCGCAAAAGTCTTGGGGACCTCTCCGCACAGCATTGACAGCGCTGAAGATCGGCACAAGTTTTCCAAACTGTTGGATGAATTGAACGTCGATCAGCCGGTTTGGAGGGAACTGACGGCCATGGAGGAGGCGATAAAATTTGCCGCTTCGGTCGGGTATCCGGTGCTTGTTCGACCTTCATACGTTCTCAGCGGTGCGGCGATGAGCGTTGCGTCAACCGATGACGAATTGGTCAAGTTTCTCAATAAAGCGTCGGATATTTCATCCGATCGGCCGGTGGTGATCTCCAAATTCATCATCAATGCCAAAGAAATAGAGATCGATGCAGTTGCGCAGGAGGGTGAGTTGCTGGTTTATGCCATCAGCGAGCATGTGGAAAATGCCGGCGTGCATTCCGGTGACGCAACCCTGGTTTTGCCGCCGCAGCGTACCTATTTGGAGACGACGCGGCGGGTCAAGAAAATTGCGCGCCAGGTGGCCCGCACGCTCAAGATCAATGGTCCTTTCAACATGCAGTTTGTGGCGCGCGATAATGACGTCAAGGTGATTGAATGCAATCTGCGCGCTTCGCGCAGTTTTCCCTTTGTTTCGAAAATATTTAAAATCAACTTTATCGATATTGCCACGCGCGTCATCATGGGGCATCATGTTCCCAGAATCGACCGTTCGGTTTTTGATCTGGAATATGTCGGCGTCAAGGCGCCGCAATTCTCGTTCACCCGTCTGATCGGCGCTGATCCCACGCTGGGCGTTGAAATGGCCTCGACCGGTGAGGTGGGGTGCCTCGGAGATGACTTTGATGAGGCTTTTTTAAAGTCATTATTGTCTGTCGGCTATCGGCTGCCGATTAAGAACATCCTGCTGTCAACCGGTCCGATTGAATCCAAGGCCGAGTTTCTCGCCAGCACGCGTACGCTGCAAAAGATGGGGATGAATTTCTATGCCACCGGCGGTACGGCTCAATTTATGGAGTCAAACGGCATTCAGGTGACCCATCTGCACTGGCCGCTGTCGCAAAAAAAACCCAATGTCATCGAATATCTCGAGAGCGGCAAAATTGATCTGGTGATCAATATACCCAAGAACTATCAGGAAGAGGAACTCACCAACGATTACATCATCCGTCGACGCGCCGTTGATTTTGCCATACCCTTATTCACCAATCTGCAATTGGCGCGGCGATTTGTGGAAGCGATCTCGAAAAAAACGATCAAAGACCTGCAGATCAAGAGCTGGGCTGATCATTCCCGTGAATAGTGTTGTCAGGAAAGAAATTAATCAGTGAAATGAGATGAGCCGATCTCTGTTTTTTAATACCGGTTTTTTGTTGAGCGTGTTTAAAGATATTGTCCGCCGTCTGTGGGGCGCTTGTCTGCTCCTCATCCTGTTTACTCTCTTTGAAGTCTGCAACCAATTGATGACTATGGGTGAGCCCTTTATTGTCATTGATAAAAATGCTGACAAAATCGATGAGGCCATCGGATTGGATTTTCTTGCAGCAATCGGAGATGCTTCGGATGATGATGTGCTTCTCAAGGTGGGCGTGAAACATGCGAAATCGTTGGTTTCTGCCATTTCCGATGATTCTGCAAACGTTTACCTGGTGCTAACTGCACGTTCCTTGAATGAAAAACTTCATATCGTTGCCCGGGGTGCGGATCAATTATCCCGCAAAAAGCTGGAACGGGTTGGCGCCAATAAGGTTGTTTCTCCCTTTGAAATGGGCGCGCGGCGGATGGCGACCTATGCCGTTAATCCTGATGTTGTTGATTTAATGGAAGCCTTTGCGCCAGGCGGATCGTATGACCTGCAAGTCAAGCGAATCACCATCCAACCTGCCAGTCGTTTAATTGGTAAAAAGCTGAACGAATCAAATATCCGCGTCGAAACAAAGGGTGCAATGGTAGTCGGGATCAGTAAACAAAACCAAAAAATGGAGTTTAATCCGTCAGGCGATGCCGTACTTGAAAATAGAGATATCCTTTTGGCGATCGGCAATCAGCTGCAGCTGAAAGCTCTACAGCAAATCTCGGAAGAGGCGTGATCAGAAGGTATCGACGACATTTGCTGCTTTTTTCGCTGTTGTTTTTGACGGCCGCTTTCATTTCCAAATATTATCGTGGACCAGCGGCTGATTTTTCCTCAGCCTATTTGGGTGATCTTTTTATAGTCGCTTGTTTGTATGACTGGTTGAGTTTATGCTGGATTCGACTGCATCCGCTTTTTAAAGCAGGAGCAGTAGCGCTGTTCGCGACGATGGTGGAGTTGTTTCAGAAAACCGGCATTCCCGCATCTTGGGGATTGCCGGAACCGTTCACCTTTATTGCCGGCACCGCATACGATGCAAAGGACTTTAGCTTTTATTTCCTGGGGCTGGCACTGGCATGGGGGATCGATGTGAGGTTGAGAAAAAATGTTCAAGACGTTTGAAAATCCTCTATTAAACATTGCCCATCGCGGCGCCTCGGCGGCTGCTCCTGAAAACACCTTGGCTGCCTTTTCACGCGCGCTCGAACTGGGTGCTGATGGAATTGAATGCGATATTCAATTGAGTCGGGATGGACATTTGGTGATCTTTCATGATGACCTGCTGCAGCGGACGACAGACGGCAAAGGTCGGGTAGGGGACAAGACGCTGGTTGAATTGAAAGAACTTGATGCCGGATCGTGGTTCCATTCGGAATTTGCACAGGAAAAGATTCCGACGCTGACAGAATTGCTCGTCATGGCCGATCAGCGATTGTTGTTGGATATTGAAATCAAAAGGTGTGATCGTCCGCAGCTGGTGGTCAAGTCGCTGCAGGATGAGCTCAAGGCTTTTGATCCGGCGCAGGTTTTGGTCACTTCATTTGATGTCCAGGCTATTTCTTCTCTCGCGACCCTGCGTAAGGATATCAAGACAGGGTTTTTGTTCGATCGATTCGTGCCGTCTTACGCCTGGACAGGGGCATGGGAGTATTGTTTGCCGCACTGGAGGTTGATCAATCAGGAGATGGTCGAGACCGCTGAGCGGAATCAAAAGCGGCTGATCACCTGGACCGTGAATGAGTCCCAGGAGATGGAGCATTTGACGGCACTGGGAGTGGGTCGGCTGATCACCAATCATCCCGATCGGCTGTTGAAAATCATGAAATAGTCAAAAAAATCTTGACTATAAATGATAATCTCTGTATATTGACAGGCTTTGTGGTTGAGCATATATCGCAAAGGAGACGGTGGGCGTAGCTCAGTTGGCAGAGCTCCAGGTTGTGGCCCTGGCGGCCGCGGGTTCAAATCCCGTCGCTCACCCACATAAAGCGTTCATGTCCCGTTCGTCTAGTGGTCAGGACTCAGGATTTTCATTCCTGCAACAGGGGTTCGACTCCCCTACGGGATGCCCAAAGAGAAGGCTGTCAAGAATGACGGCCTTTTTCTGTTTCAAGCTGATCGGTCACTTGAGACTGATCAGCTTCATGCCCGACACATCTTCATCCGGTTCGATGACAATTTCGGTGCGGGGGATAATTGAAATCCGCAAAGTAAAACGTTACCTGGCAGACAAATTAAATAGGGAGCAAACTATGAGTCCGTCATGTAAATTTATGGTATTTTTGGAGGGTGCAATTTTCATCCTGGATTTATGGAAAAGGCTGGGGGAGTTTTAAAACATATACATGGGAAATTTCCGACGGATATATGGGTGGACGTCAAAATGGGATGTCTGATTTTCGCATGCACCTTCCGCAACCCGGAATGTTGATCAACATGATTACTCTTGGATATCTCGATTATGGACCCTCCACAGTTGAAAATTCACCCGCTGCTCCGGTGAATTTCAGATTGGAGCAAAATTATCCCAATCCTTTCAATCCGATTACGTCCATTCAATATCAGGTGCCGTTTAAAAGTTCTGCAAGTTTGAAAATTTATAACGTGAGAGGTGAACTGATCAGAACATTGGTTGAGACCGATCAGGATGCCGGTGTTTATATGATAATATGGGATGGACTCGATAATCGTGGTCATGAAACATCGAGCGGCATGTACGTCTATCAACTCATCAGTGAGAATTTTCAGCAATCACATAAAATGTTGAAATTAAAATAAGGCCTGCTGTGAATAAAAAAAGGCCTCATATTTTTCAGATCTTATTTAGCATTGCTCTTGCTGTTCTCCTGAATTGTGAGAAAAAAATATCGGATTCTTATTCATCTCCGATTCAAGATTTTGATGCCCGTTATTCCACCACCGACAGCAGGCTTCTCGTTGGAACGTGTTATTATCCGTGGTATACCAAAGGTCAACACTGGGATTCTTCCTACATGCGATCCAGGTTGAATCCTCTGCAGACGCCGTATCTGGGCGAGTATGACTGTGCCGCGAGCAAGGTGATATCCCAGCACGTAAAGTGGTCGGTCGATTCAAAAATAGACTTTTGGATATCAAGCTGGTGGGGTCCGGGCAGCATTGAAGACGATGTCATTCTAAGAAATCAATTGCATAATTCTGATTTTAAGAAAAAAATGGGCTACTGCCTGCTTTATGAAACAGTTGGCCGAATGAACGATATTCCAGTAAATGTGAACTTTGCTAAGATTTTTGGACATTGTGAACCTAAATCCGGCATTCTTGCTTTTGATTCTCTTGTGAGTGATGTGATGAATCGTGAACCTTATGCTTCGGCAAAAAGAGTCTTTTGGATTGTTGATAACGGCTCTTCGCATAGAGGACAAAAGGCAATACAAAGGCTGCAGTCCAAATGGCCGAACATCGTTTTGATACATTTGCCTGTCCATGCAAGTTGGTTAAATCAGATTGAGATAATTTTTTCAATTCTTCAACGAAAAATCTTGACTCCAAATGATTTTGCTTCGCTCAGTGATTTGGCTGACACTATTATTGCCTTTGAAAAACGATATGAAAAAATAGCAAAACCATTTGAATGGAAATTTACTCGCGATGATTTGTCCAAAATGATGAAAAAACTATCTCAAAGCTGCTTACAATACGGAAAAGCAGCATAATAATACGTCACAGAATTTATGAGTTATAGTACTAAGGTGAGCGGAGCAAAAATAAGGTAAAAACCCGTCAATTAACAAATGACTTTGATCTTTGATCGCTCGGGGATTCCGACATTAGTCAACGGAGCTGCGGATAGATCTGCGTGAAGGTGCGGATGCATAGGTTACCCATGACTGAGGTATTACATCCCATTCGTTCGATTAATCCCCCCGCCAAACCAGCACCCTCTTTCCATCCT
>RPQV01000283.1 GCA_003818595.1 Calditrichota bacterium | reverse complement strand
GTCGGTTCCTTGGACCGGGAAACGCAACTCGATGCACTCGTCGAATCCTATATCGAGGCTCAACAAATTCCCGGGATCGCCATCGCGGTTGTCGAGCAAAGCAGGATGGTGATGGCAAAAGCATATGGGGTGGATAATCTTGAATCGAAAAGGCCGCTCACCACCCAATCCATTTTCCATATGGCCTCGGTATCCAAACCATTTGCCGCAACATCCATTATGCAATTGGTGGAGCAGGGCAAAATGAATTTAGACGACCCTCTGGTCAAATATCTGCCCTATTTTAAACTGGATGATTCTCTTTATCAACAGATCACCATCAAACAAATGCTGACCCATACTTCCGGTATTCCTGATGTGCAGGATTATGAATGGGACAAACCGCAATTTGACGAGGGCGCAGCGGAGAGATATGTCAAGAGTTTGGCCCATGAGAAAATGATTGCCGGACCCGGGGAAAAATGGCGGTACAGCAACATGGCTTTTGATATCCTCGCTGATGTCGTCGCCAAGGTCTCGGGTGTTAATTTTGAAGACTATGTTAAGATGAATATTCTTGATCCATTGAATATGAAGGAGAGCGATTTTCTCCGCGAAAGAATCAAACCGGAATTGCGCATCTCCGGCCACCTCTTTGATCTGCAGCCCAAAGTGAGTTCTGTCTACCCATATAACCGTCGGCATGCCCCCAGTTCCTGCCTCAACTCCAATGTTGAAGAAATGTGCAACTGGGCCATCGCCAATATGGATCATGGGATTTTCAATGGCAGACGTATTCTTCAGGCATCGAGTTACGACCTGCTTTTTGAACCACAGGCTCAAGTCGACGAAAATCGCTCGATCGGCTTGAGCTGGTTCATTGAGAATCGGCACGGCAACAAGATGATTTCGCATGGCGGCGGCGACACCGGCTTCCGCAGCTATATCATTTTGATTCCGGAAAAATCACTCGCGATCGTTGCTGCCAGTAATTATGAAGGCACACAGATCAACAGATTGGCTTACGGCTTGATCGACATCTTGTTGGGAGTTACACCTGAAAAACCGCAAAAATCTCTGATCTTGACGCTCGGGAAAACCATCGTGAATACCGGAGTGGACTCTGCCATTCAACAGTACCGCGATTTGAAAAAATCTTCCATCGAAAATTTTGATTTCAGCGAAGGTCAACTAAATACACTCGGCTATCTGCTGATCCGATCGCAGCGGCTATTGGACGCGATCGCTGTTTTCAAAATCAACGTGGAAATGTTTCCCGACTCGTTTAATCCATTTGATAGCTTGGGTGAAGCATACATGTTGAATGGCGATATAGAGTCGGCCGTCAATAGCTATCAACAATCCTTAAAACTGAATCCCCATAACAGCAACGCAATTCACAAGCTTGAACAATTGACCCGATAGGAGCTGAATAAAATCATGAAATGATCATTGCCCTTTTCGAATGAAAAATCCTTCGTGCGTTTAAACGAGCAAGTCCTGGCCTTCATCGGGCGATTCGCGCATATTCGTCAACTCTATCTGAACTCGTTCAAGATAAAGCAATCAGACAATATTGAAATCAGAATGAATTGGCCCGCCAATGGGGATGTAATTGCGAAATCAATACTGAAATGAATGGAGGATGAATGAAGACTCTGGTTCTGGGTACAGGTGTCATTGGTACGATCTACGGCTGGGCGTTAGCCGAAGCAGGTATAGATGTGACCCATTACGTCAGAAAGGGCAAAAGTATCACTTTTAATGACGGTGTCAAGTTAGACTTGCTTGATGAACGCAAGGGACATAGAAAATACAATACTACTCATTATGCTCTCAAATGTGTGGAGGAGATTTTGCCATCCGATAATTACGAACTCATCATCCTCCCAACCAACTCTTATCAGACCGAAGAAGCCATCAAGATTTTACTGCCGCAATCAGGAAACGCCGTTTTTCTGATTTTTGCCTCCAACTGGGAAGGCGCAGAATTCATTGACAGACTCTTGCCCCGAGAACGCTATTTGATGGGCTATCCTGATGGGGGCGGCACAAGACGTCAAGGCGTATTCTGGACCAATCTGGGAGCCGAAGTCCACTTGGGCGAAGTGGATGGAAAAACCACACTCAAGTTAGAAAAAGTTAAAGCATTATTTATTCAAGCAGATATGAAGCCGGATGTGCAAGATAATATCCTGCATTGGCTGTGGCTGCACAATGCAATGAGTATCGGTATTTGGGCGGGTTTCGCCAAGTATCGGGATGTACAGCTGTTTCTCAAAGACAGACCTTTGCTCGCACAGTGCTACCGCGCGTCAAAGGAATTGCAGGAACTTTGCCGCCTGCGCGGTGTTGACATCAAGAAATATCCGGAAGCCGCAACCTTCCGGTTACCGGAATGGCTGTTCATCATTCTGTTTCGCCGGCTATGGACGCACAATGAGAGTATGCAGCGCTTCACAGCTCATGGCGCTGACAGCCTGCAGGAAGCGAAAGCCAATTTTGATGAAATGATCAAGACAGCCAACCAGCAAGGATTTGATATGCCGAATATGAAGGCTGTAGGTTTGTATTTATCAAACGCTTTGCAATAAGCATATAAAAACATATTTGTAAAGTCGACTGACATCCGGCTGATGCGGATGGACAAGCTGCAGAATGGTTTTCACGATATAGATGCCACTCGTATAGCTTTTTCTATTGCAACTTCCTCAGAATGAAATGAAAAATTCAAAAGTCTTGATTCTGGGCAAGAATCGAATAACTTTAACAGGGTGAACCAGCAAGAAGCCTGGCCGAGGAGCACCATTCAAGGGATCATCGTTTGTAAATAAAACAACGAGAAATGTGATGAACAAATACGTCATAGCCATCGCGGCAACTATCTTGACCGTATTCAATAATTCAATTTTTGCGCAGAGCCATCCGGCACAAAATCCGGTGATCCATGCGGATGTGCCTGACATGTCGATGATTCGTGTCGACGACATTTATTATATGAGCAGCACCACCATGCACATGAGCCCGGGTGTGCCCATCATGAAATCAAAAGATCTTGTCAACTGGGAACTCGTCAATTATGCTTACGACATTCTGGATGATGTGGATGAGCTGAATCTGATGAATGGAAAAAGTACGTACGGTCGGGGTTCATGGGCAAGCTGCATACGCTACCACAATGGCATATATTACGTCAGCACCTTTGCCGGAACCACCGACAAGACCTATATCTATTCTACCAATGACATCGAGAAAGGGCCGTGGACCGTCATTTCATTCAAGCCTTCTTATCACGACCACACATTGTTTTTCGACGACGATGGCCGCATTTATATGATATGGGGTGTCGGGAAACTGCGGATGGTTGAACTGAAAAAAGACCTTTCGGGAGTGAAGGAAGGGACTGAACGAGTTCTCATCGAGAATGCCAGCGCACCTGCGGGGTCCAACATCGGGCTCCCTTCCGAAGGTTCACAGCTGTTCAAGGTGAACGGCAAATATTATCTCTTTAACATCACCTGGCCGCGGGGCGGGATGCGCACCGTTATTATTCACCGTGCCGATCAGATAACGGGCCCTTACGAGGGCAGGCTTGCTCTGCAGGATAAAGGCGTCGCCCAGGGGGGACTTGTCGATACTCCGGATGGAAGATGGTTTGCTTATCTGTTCCGCGATTATGGTGCAGTCGGCCGCATTCCCTATCTTGTCCCCTTAAAATGGGAAGATGGATGGCCGGTGTTGGGCATCGACGGTCTAGTGCCCGATACACTACTCGGCCTGCCGGCAAGCAAAGGATTGATTCCCGGTATCGTGGCTTCCGATGAATTCAGCCGTCGTAAAAAAGATCCTGCATTGCCATTGGTTTGGCAATGGAACCACAATCCCGATAATGCCCTTTGGTCGGTTACCCAGCGAAAAGGCTATCTTCGTCTGACAACCGGGCGAATCGACACGACCTTTTTATTGGCTAAAAATATGTTGACCCAACGAACTATCGGACCTACGTGCGCCGGATCAACATCCATCGATGTCTCCCACATGAAGCAAGGCGATTTCGCCGGACTCGCGCTTTTACAGAGAAAATACGGCCTGGTCGGGGTCAAATGCGACAGTGCCAAGTCGGTGGTGATGGTCAGCGCCGAAACGGGATCGCCGGTTGAACTGGCAACCATTCCTCTGTCGCAAAAAATCGTTTATCTGAAAGCAGAGTGCGATTTCAGGGAGCGCGCCGATATCGCGTATTTTTACTACAGCCTCGACGGCGCCGTGTGGAAAGCCATTGGCGAACCGCTGAAAATGGAATACACGCTGCCGCATTTCATGGGTTACCGCTTGGGTTTGTTCAACTATGCGACGAAAATCCCCAGCGGTTATGTTGATTTTGATTATTTTCATATCACCGATCAGATTGGTATTCACTAAAGTGCGGCTGATGTATAAATCTGACCCCTCTACATTCCCCCAATTGAGAGGGATTAGGGACCATATCGGAGTTGATCGATAATAGTGGGAAGCTCTTTGAGTAATTGACATAAAATGGTGCGGAGTCCAAAATGAAACATGATGTCAAAGATTCTTTTAAATTCCTTGTTTCTTTCACTACTTTAATTTCGATTTTCATAGTGGGTAGTGCGCTTGCCCAGATGACTGGATACGCAAGTTCTGCCAAGCCGGGCTCGGCTCTCGTCAAAACTGTCGACAGCCAAGAGGGAGTAAAACAGCATGAAAATCATGCGAGTTCGCCTCTCATCTCCCCTCAACCGGACAGGCGGGATGGGAATGATCTGCTCATCATGGATGCTCATTCCGGCGATATCCCGGTCATTGTAGAAGCTGAATCCGGCGTCATCGGCAGCATTTTCCGCACGGGTCAAGACGGCGATATCACCTATGTTGCCACAAAGACAAACTATATCGGCACCGGCAATCCCAGTGATGAAAACAGTTTGATAACGTATCAGGTGGCTTTTCAAGATTCAGGATATTATAATTTATTTGCCCGCTTGCGCGTCGGTTCCGGTGCATTTGATGACGACAGTTTTTTCGGTGCAAGAGGATTCGGTGAAAAAAATGTTGCTTCAAGCGCGGATTGGGTGTTTATCAACGGACTGGCGAGCGCCGGCTTTTCCAGTCCGACCGACGTTGTCGATGGCCCGGGATCCCTGGGTTCGCAAGTATGGAAGTGGGTGAACATTACCCAAACCTTTTATCCTGGCAGCACGCCGACCAAGTCTTTTTACGTCAGCATAGATGATCTTGAAAATGCTTTTCAAGTCGCGGCCCGCGAAGACGGATTGGATATTGACAAGTTTGCGTTCGGCAAGTCTAATCTATATTTTACCGTCAATGCGCTTGATCATGAATTGCCCGGCTCAATAACAAAACCTGAACCTGACTCCAGCCAGTTTTATCAAGGTCCGCCATT
>RPQV01000282.1 GCA_003818595.1 Calditrichota bacterium | reverse complement strand
CCCAATGAATGAACATGCCGAAGCGCATGGCGCGCCAATTCTCCAGCGAGGCAGCATTGGTGTGCAGGTCGGGATATTTTTCTCCGCCGCCGCTGAGCGCCTGAGCAAAACATCGGCTGATGAACAGAAGCAAGATGAATAGAGTTAATTTTTTGAACATATTGACTCCATTTTGTGAATTACATGAAATATCTAAAGTATTTGGACGGCATTATTGTTCCTCGCACGGAGGCGCCAAGACACGGAGGAGCGTCTAAGCAAAAACCTTGACAATTTGCTGCCAATACATCTTAATGCATGCTTACGGTGTACTTGTGCTATGAGATGGATTTGGCCATAATCATATAGAATTCAATAAAACGCTCTCCGAGTCTCCGTCTTTGCGTGGATCTTGGTGAATCTGACTAACGATTAAAGGCTTTTTTCAACAGCGCCAGGCTTTCCGGGATCGCGGTGCGGTAATCTTGCTCACCTTCGAATTCGAGCGAGATGTAACCACGATAGTTGACCTTTTTTAAAATGGCGGCAATCCGCTCATAATCGAGATCGAGGGTGTAATAAACACCGCCGCCGTAATATGTTTTTGCCTGAACAAAGACCGTCTCCGGGGCGATCTGTTCCAGCTTGTCATAGGGGTCTTCCAGAAAGTTACCGGTATCCATCAGGATTTTCAGCCACGGTGAGTTCACCGCCTGCACAATGTGCAGCAATCCTTCCGGTGTCCGCCCCAATCCCCAGTGATTCTCCAGTGCCAGGGTGACGCCGCATTCGGCGGCTGTAGGCAGACATTTCTCAATGGCTTCGATGACCCAGGGGAAAGCATTTTCATCGCTGTAACCCGGCAGTGGCGGTTCAATGCCGCGCTTTTTCATGAATTCGTCGAAATCCGCGACGGTCCGCCAGCGACCGGTGTTCAACCGCATGCAGGGGATGCCGAGGGTGTAGGCCATTTCAATCATTTTGATGGTATGATCGATGTCCGCCTGACGCTTCTCTGCATCCGGGGTGACGAATCCCTGATGAATGGATAATCCGCACAAATCAATGCTGTTCAGCAAAGCACGTCGTTTGAGCATCTGCAGATAGCTGCGATCTTCGCGCTCCATTCGAATGTGGAGGATGTCCAGTCCGTCAAATCCCCACTCGGCGGCAAGGTCGATGCACTCTTCGATGGGCAGCTTGAATTCATCTTTGAATCGCCAAATCGAATAGGTCGCCAGGGCAAAGCGATGGCGATGCGAATGAACCACTTCCTCAGCACCGATGGGGGAGGAGAGCAGTAGTCCCGCTGCCGCGCTCGAGGCGATCGCTTGGAAAAACTCGCGTCGACTGGTCATGATAAGGCCTTTCATGTTTTGTATGAAGCAAAAATATTTTCGTTTTAAAAAATTACAATAGCACGCAAAGACGCAAAGAAAGAACTCGCACGGAGACGCCATGACACAAAGGGAAATGATCTGCTTTTCAAGGCGGCAAGGTGACCGATTCAATATTAGAACTCGGTCGCGCTTTTATAAAGCAATTCTACGAACGACAACAATCCTCTCCGTGTGTCTCGGTGTCTCCGAGCCTCGTGCGAGGCCGACCTTGCCAATCTTCTTTGCGTTCTTTGCGGCTCTGCGTGAATCTTTTCAGACGTTCTTCTCCGTGTCTCTGTTCCCTCGTGCGAGGTCAATCTTATCGATCTTGGCGTGAAAGTATTCACTTGGCAATAGGGAAAAGCTTTTTCAATTCTGCCTGATCCGGCTGGCGTCCGTATTCGCACAGCTCAAACGCTTCGGCATATTGGATCTTTTTTGCTTCCTCTTCGCCGTAACAGCTGACGAGTTGGCTGCGGTATTTGTCGGCGATTGCCTTGTCGCGTTGAGCCTGACGCTCCCGCAAAGCCAGACGGCGTTCTTCTCGTCCGGCAGGATCCGTGGGAATCGGCACCACGCGTTCAAAGTTGCCGGTCGCCCACAAGCTTTCGATTTGGGATTCCAGCTGCCAGATGGCATTCGCTTTTTGTTCAAACATTTGGTCGATGGCGACGACGACATCGGCTTTGAAGGGATTGGGTTTTTGAAAATTGTCTGAAAGAAACAGGAACACCGGATTTTTAGCCAATTGAGGAACAGTCGGCATAAAATGGGCAACGGTCACCATGAATGCAGCGTCCTGCATGAGCACACCGGTGTAGCGGTGATCGGGATGATAATCGTTCGGTCGATGTCCAATGACGATATCCGCCTGCCATTCCCGGATCAGACGAACGAACTGTTGCCGGTTTTCGAACGTCGGCATCAATTCGCCATCGTGAATATCCAGCACCTCGCTGGTGATGCCCAGGATTTCCGCCGCCTTTTTCACTTCAGCTTCGCGTCGGCGCGCCAGCGGTCCGCCGGCCATCGTTGCGTGACCGATATCGCCATTCGTGGTTGACACAAATTTGACCCTGTGACCGAGTGCTGCCCACATGGCGGCAACACCGCCTGCCTTTAATTCGCAGTCGTCCGGATGGGCGCCGAAGACGATGATATTCAGCTTGCCATCCTCAGCCGCAGCAGCCGTCGAGAAAAATAGGGTTATCCCGCCGAGCACTCCTGCGATGAGACCAATGGTAATTGCTTTTCTGCTGATCATGATTTTGCTCCTTTCGCCAAGTCTTTAAAATCATTTTGTCGATGGTCTGATTCACGGAAGATTGATGGTTTGAGCGGCGGTGAGATTGATTTCTTGATCATTCCAAATAAAAGTTCCGTTCAGACCCGGAGGCAAAGTGATTTGCCCCTCGATTCCGCTGACGCCCTTGCGCTTCAATTCGACCTTAATTTCTCCCAAGGGATGGGGCATCGACGCCTTCACCCACGTCAACTTGCCCAGCGCCGGTCGGATGGCCACGGATTTAAATCCCGGTTCAGCCGGTTGAATGCCGCAGACAGTGGCCAGGAAATCATAATTGGGACTGGCACTCCAGGCATGGCAATCTGAACGCGTCGGTTCCGGCCGTTCCGCAAAGGTGGTCAATCCCATGGCGAGCATGTCGTGCCACGACTTGATTTGTTCCAAGTAGGAATCCGCCATCCCCACTTTTTGCAGCGCGCGGAACAGGTAATACTGATAATACATGGTGCAGGGTATTAAACTTTTGTCGCTCATGATGCGTTTCAATAGCGCCTGCGCTTCCGCCTGCGGCAGCATGTCAGCGAGTACTGCGTTAACATTGGCGTGTTGGCTGAAGACTGTTTTCTGCGGCGTATCGGCATACATCATGGCCGCGACATCCCAACAATCATTCTGTACAGCGGATTTCATTGAATCGGCAAGGTCGCGATAGTGAGCGGCTGTTTGGGTATATCCAAAAGCGTCCAAAAGTTCTGCAGCCCGCATTACCGTTTCAACAAACTGCAGTGAAATGATCGTCGAGTTGCCGTCCGAAGCACCGGCTGGCACACCGCCGATATTGGTCACTGTGCTCCAAGCCCACTCGTCAGGCCAGTCGACAAAATTCCACCACGGCATGGGGCCAAGCAGACCCTTTGCATCAATATGCTGTTCATACCAATCGATCACGCCCTGTATTCCCACCAGGAACGAACGCACAAAGGCATCATCCTGTCGATGCATCCAATAGTCATGCACCATGTTGACCCAAAACAGCGAATAAGTCGGAATGACTTGAGGGACGTTGGTGGGATACCTGCTGGCTGTCAGCCCGTCCGGTGTTCTTGAATCGTTAAACAATTCAATCGCCTGACGCATCAGTCGGTCATCGCCCGATACATAGAGAGAAATCAGCGCCTGAATTCGGGTGTCGCCGACGTATTGGAGCTGCTCATAGTATGGGCAGTCAAAATAGGTCTCATTGGCACAAAGCCGCGCAGTGCGCCATCCGGTTTCCCAAATAGCTTTCAACGCGGGCTCGCTCGACTCAAAGATGGCCTTTTCCTCAAATGGATAGCCTGTATAAAATGAGTAAAAATCATTTATCGCGAGCGGAGCATCAGCCGTTTTAATGTCCAACTGCAGATAGCGGAAGGTGCGGAACCACAAAGTCACATAAAAACGATTTGCCCCGCCGTCGGGATGAATGATATCATAATACCCCCAAATCGAACGGCCGTCGATGTCGTTGCGATTACCTTTTTCCCGTTTTTGATCCACCAAGGCTTCAGCATAGGTGAGTTTGATGGTTGCCCCTTTGCCGCCGCTGATCAACAATTCCGGATAGGCGGTTGTGAGCACTCGATTGTCCAGCAGGATGGTGGCTGAGGTGTTGGCCGGAATTTCCAGAGCTTTTTTGCCGCTGAGGAAACCATCGTGAACTTGGACTCCTTCGCTGCGGCGAATGACCGCCGTGCGTTGCAGGGTTTCTTCCATCGCCGGGATTTGTCTCGGCGTCAACAGCCATTGAGTTCCGGCATCGCGAAATCCGCGCGGTTTACCCGGCTCCAAGCGCGCCGGCTTTTGCCAGTCGCGGTCGTCATACTCGGGCTTGAGCCATCCCCATGGATAACGAGCACCATCGATTTCCTCCCCGGGTCCCACCACGACAAAATTGCCCATGGTTGCCGGATTGATCGGGATGGGCGAATAGGCGTCGTTTTTCAGCACCTTCCAAGTATCGCCGCTGTTCACTGCTGATTCCTGTTCGCTGTCGCCCTGGAGAATGAATCCGCTGCGCCAGGAGAACTGCGCCCACGGTTTGTGTTCGCCGAAATTCCACACCACGGCGGCAATGATATTTTCCCCTTTCTTTAAAAAAGGCGCCAGGTCAACCGTCTCAAAGCGCCAATGGGGCAAATCCCACCGCGAAGGTCCCGTGCTCACTGATTGCCGGTTGACGTATAGACGATAGCGATTGTCAGCCGATACGTGCACGATGAAGGAACTGGGCACTTGCTCCAGAGTGATTGTTTTGCGATAATGATACACACCAAAGTCCACAGGATCAGCCGTCGGGTGGCTGATCCACCAGGCCTGCCAGCGTTCCTGCAAAAGCGCCGGATTGATGGAGGCTGTTTGGGCAAAGGCAGAGATAGAAACTATAAAAAACAGGCCAAACAAAACAAGACCATTGATGATACTCTTGATAGAAACCATAATAATTTCCTTCTGTTCTTATGATGCCGAGACATTCACATGCGATACATTTTCCCAATTCAGATCGAGTTTGGAGCAGGCATATTCCAACTCCTGAGTGTAATCGCCGACAGCCATTAACCAATGAAAACCGCGATGGTCTCTGATCAGCTTTTTCCAATCACCGTTTATACGGATATCATATTGCGACCGACAGATATCAAAGAACGGATTATCGATGATGGCGCCGGTGAATCCCAGCCACGTTTTTTGCGCCCCGTCCGGGCACACCATCGTGATCGGGGTCTCGAGCGGCAACTCTACTTTGGGGGTCGCGCCGTAATCTGATTCAAAATG
>RPQV01000281.1 GCA_003818595.1 Calditrichota bacterium | reverse complement strand
TGTGCTTTGAAACGATTCGAGAAAAAGACCAAAGTTGGTACGGAAATACCGCAAGCTTCGTTGCCTGATATCATTTTTATGCTCCTGATGTTTTTCATGGTCTCCACCACCTTCAAGCAGTCTCAAGGTTTAAAGTTGATTCTGCCGGATGCGAAAAAGATCGAGAAATTAAAGGTTGTTCGAGATGTGGCAACGATATGGGTTGACCGGTCCGGAAACATATCGCTAGATGATAGACTCATCGAAGTCAAACAGATCAGAAACCTTGTCTACAACAAGGTTGTTGATCCGCTTCATCCGATGAAACTTGTTGCTCTGCGCGTCGATATGAATAGTGAGATGGGGATAGTTTCTGATATCCATGAGGAATTGCGGGCTGTCGGTGGTGCAGCTTTGCAGATTAACTATTCAACAAGAACTGCAACAGATTAAGAGGTGAGAAGATATGATAGTACGAAAAAATCCCGAGGCCAATCTCAAGTTAAAATACGTCAAGTATCGAGAGATTGGTTTGGTTCTCGCCCTCGCGATCTTGGTCATTTTGCTGCAGGCTTTTAAACGCAGCGAAACTAAAGTTGTGGATCAAGGCAGAGTCGATTTGAAAATTGAGGTACAGGAGATTCCGCAAACGGAACAGGAAAAACGACCTCCTGCCCCTACTCGTCCTTCTGTTCCGGTTGAGAGCGAGGATGAAGAAATTCCCGAAGATGCGACCATCGAGATGACGGATATTAATCTCGATGAATTACCTCCACCACCTCCTCCTCCGGAAGACGAGCAGGGAGAGACGCCGATCTTTGTAGCCTACGATGAAGCTCCGCAGCCGATTGGCGGGTTCGCAGCTATCCAAGCCAATCTGACTTATCCGGAAATCGCCCGCAAAGCCGGTGTCGAGGGCCGTGTGTATGTCAATGTTTTAATTGACGAGAGAGGTAATGTGGTCGATACCAAAGTCCTTAAATCGCTTGGCAATAATGGATGCGATGAAGCAGCCATTGCGGCTATTCGATCGGTTAAATGGAAACCGGCTAAACAGCGCGATAAATCGGTCAAGGTGTGGGTCGGCATTCCGGTTGTTTTTAAACTGAAATAGATAAATTGTGATAAAAAAGCGGTGCCTTAAAACACCGCTTTTTTTTTGCCTGCACATGAATTCGAAAAGAACATTGTTGATAAATGCCCTTTTTCTGGTTCTGACGACCAACTGTTTCAATCCGTTTGCACCTCGTCTCGATCAAACCGGCAATCAGGGAATTTTCATTACCGAGCAGAAAAGCCCGGATCAAGTGCTGCAAAATTTTTTGTACGCTTACACATTCAAAGATTCACTCGTCTATGCGGATCTTCTCGACAGTTCTTTTGTGTTTGTCTATTTTGATCCGAATGTCGATGGCTCCGGTCGGTTTGTCTCTTGGGGAAGAGATGTTGATTTGAAAACAACCGGTGAACTGTTTCGCAACTCTGAAACCATCAACCTGACATGGAATTCAACGATTTATCAAGACACTACCTATATTGATACTTCTATTCTCAGCATTGAGTTATCAAAGACTTTGCAATTATATCTGTTCGGGAAATTCGGTGAATATAGCTTTTCCGGCAGCGCTATTTTTAATTTTAAACGGTGCGTTGATGACAAATGGCGTATTACTCGATGGAAAGATGAATCCAGTATGTAGAATCTTTTCGGCTCATTACGGCATCCAAATATTAATTTATAATTTGGTTTGGTTACTGAACAAATAAATCGAGCTCATGATGAAAAAGTGTTTTCTTTGGATGTTGCTCCTTTTCACGCCGATGATGGCGGAAAGCCCATCGCAATCAGCAGTTCTTAAAGTTCATACAGCTGCTTCACAAGATAAAATCGTCAGCGGACAAGAATTCTATCTTGCCATTGTTCTCAATATCGCCCCGGGACTGCACATCAATTCCGATCAGCCGCTGGGCGAGTTTTTCATACCAACCAAAGTAACCTTTGAATCGCAGACTGGTTTTAGTTTCGGAATGCCAATTTTCCCCCAGGCTGCAATGAAACTTTTTTCCTTTTCAGAAGATAAATTGTCGATATTCGAGGGTGAGACGGTCATTGTTGTTCCCATATCAACATCACCTGATCTGGAATTGTCAGAAAAAGTGATCAAGGGTCACGTCTCCTACCAGGGTTGTACGGACACCATGTGTTTTGCTCCGGAAGAAATGAATTTTGAAATCACGTTGCCCGTTTTTGCCGAGGGAACGACCATACAACTGATGAATCAGGACTATTTTCATCAGTTGGACAGTGATCAAACGATGCGAGTAGAATCCCTGACCCAACAGGAGCGGGATGCACTTTCTTATCTGGAAAAAGGTCTTGTCACCGCTCTTTTGGCCTTTTTTGTCATCGGCCTCGCCTTGAATTTAACGCCTTGTGTTTATCCGGTCATCCCGCTCACCGTGAGCTATTTTGGCGGCCGCAGCAATCAAACCAAAGGCTCTGCCTTTATTGACGCAATTTTTTATCAGCTCGGTATCGCCATCTCTTTTGCGGTTTTGGGCTTGATATCGGGCCTTGCCGGAAGACAGTGGGGATTTTTATTTCAGAGTCCCTGGTTTGTGGTGGTCATTGTGACCATCATGTTGCTCATGGCAGCCAGTTTATTCGGTGCCTTTGAGATTTCGGTACCCTCATGGCTTCTAACTCGAGTCAGCAAGACCAAACAGGGGAGTATCGGCGCACTCATTATGGGGCTGACGGCCGGCGTCGTCATCGCCCCCTGTGCTGCTGGTATTATTATTGGGTTAGTCGGACTCATTGCGAAACTTGGATTGGTGGTCAAGGGAACTCTGCTCTTTTTTGTCATGGGTCTCGGGCTGGGATTGCCGTATCTGATTCTGGCATCATTTTCAGGCTTGCTGAACAAGCTCCCGCAATCCGGCGAATGGATGATTTGGATTAAAAAAATATTTGCATTTATGCTCATTGGAGTCGCTCTCTATTTTGTTTTGCCCCAACTCGAACAATTGGCAGGAAAACTAGGATTCCTTTTGGGTATAATGGGATTGACCGCTGGATTGCTGCTGGGATTTATTGAGCATGGCATCTACTCGAGGGCTTTTAATGTGGTTCGGAAGGGTTTAGGCGTTTTGTTGATAATTCTTGGCCTGGTATGGATTCATAATGGCATACATGCGCAAAAATCTGAGATTAGTTGGATACACTTTGAGAATCAGACGCTTGATACTTTGCTCGCAGAAGGAAAACCTGTTTTCATCGACTTTTATGCCGATTGGTGCGCCCCGTGCAAGCAATTGGATGCGGTCACTTTTACCGATGCTGAGGTGAACAAATTGTCCTCTTCCATGAGTATGGTCAAAGTGGATTGCACCAAACCCAATGATACGGTCAAGGCTTTTATGGAGCAGTTTCAGGTTACGGGAATGCCGACATTGATTTTCATCTCCAAATCCGGCGTCATTCAGGAAGATTTACGGGAAATCGGCTTTATTCCGCCGACAAAATTCATTAAAAGCATGGAAAAAACCATTTCTGCAGACTAGAAATTTCTATCGCAGCTGATCATAATATTTTGCCATTCCAGGAGCCAAGATGATATTTCCTGAAGAGTTGGACAACCGTTCCTTTCGCCTGTTCGTGCAACGTGCCTGTACACTCGTCAATCGAAATATGGCTTTATCGCAATTGGAAACAAAGATGGTTCTTTTGCTGCAACAGCATCCCGATTTAGGTTTCATCTGCAGCAAGCCGGTTGATGTCGACCAGGTCTTTAACGATCCTGGAGAGAATCCCTTTCTCAAATTATCAGCACTGTGGCAGGTCGAACAGCAGTGGGATAAAGATCAGCCGCGAGGATTTCGGAATGCGGTTAAACAGGCGTTCAAGAAAGACAACCTGCAGTCTGATGAATGGAATTTGCTTGCAGAGGCTTATTTAACATTGTATTTGCAAAACAAAGCCGATTTAAAATCGCTGACTGAATTCGAATATATCGTAAACCTGTGTTCCCTTCTTGTGGAATCCAAGACGCATTACGGCGATTGGTACGCAGGAAGTGCCGACCATTCATCGTCAAAGGCCGGAGTTTCAGGAGATATCGGTTCCAGCGGCCTGGTCACCAGTTTGATTGCCGACTGTTTTCGATCAATGCATCGCGATGCAAGTTCTTTGCCCGTCAGACCTCAAGCATCACTGTTGACCTTGTTAAGCAATTTGCCGATCGACTGGCTGGATGCTGCTTTGCAATTTTGGAAACTGCCGGAAATTCATTTAAAGAGGGACAAGATCAAGGCATTATATGCTTTTCTGACTCACGCTGATCATTTGCCGATGATTTTCAGGCGACTGCAGGTGCGAGAAAAGGAAGCTCTGAAGGTGATTCTCGATGAGAAAGGATGGATGGCGTACGATAGGCTTGCAGCACTATATGGCTCTGAAGATGGTGATGCGTATTGGTGGAGCAAAGAGCCTCCGCAATCGCTGATTGGCAGTTTGCGTTTAAAAGGATTGCTTTTCATCGGCAGGACGACCGTAGATTCAAAAACAGTCAAAATCGCCGTCATTGCCAAACAGCATCGTCCTCTTTTGTCAACTCTCTTGTCACAAGACCCTTCGACGCTGGGTGATTGACCCAATTAAAACTAATTATTCGACTAGTGAAAAAATAGCCTTTGAGATATTTATCCGGCGGCCAAGGCTTCCTGAACGATTTTTTGCGCTTCTTCGATTAACTGCAGCAAATGTTCTTTGCCGAGAAAACTCTCAGCATAAATTTTGTAAAGGGGTTCGGTACCCGATGGACGAGCGGCGAACCAGCCGTTTTGCGTCGACACCTTTAAACCTTCAATCGGCGCTTGATTGGCAGGAGCATGGGTCAGTTTTGCCAGTATTTCCTCTCCCGCCAGTTCTGTATTTTTTACGGCTTTAGGAGATAAACTTTTCAGCTTTTCCAGGTCTTCAAAAGATGCTGACACATCCAGGCGTTTGTAATGCGGCTGTCCAAATTGCGCAGCAAGTTCATCGTAATGTTCAGCCGGATCTTTGCCGCTGACCGCCAATATTTCGGCTGCTAAAAGCGATAGTATGAATCCATCTTTATCGGTTGTCCAGACGGTCCCATCCATTCTCAGAAAAGAAGCCCCTGCGCTTTCCTCGCCTCCGAAGCCAAGCGAGCCGTTTAACAATCCCTCAACAAACCATTTGAATCCCACAGGCACCTCTTTTAATTGCCGTCCCAATAAGCGAGCGACCCGGTCGATCATTGAACTGGATACCAGTGTTTTGCCGACTGCCGCGCCGGGACCCCACCCTTGCCGGTGTTGAAACAAATAGCGAATGGCGACGGCAAGGTAATGGTTGGGATTCATGAGCCCCGCCGAAGGGGTGACGATACCATGGCGGTCCGCATCGGTGTCATTGGCAAAGGCGATCCGGAACCG
>RPQV01000280.1 GCA_003818595.1 Calditrichota bacterium | reverse complement strand
ATTTCGCATTTTCCCGGGCAAGTACGGCGAGGACCCTTTGTGGGGAAATGCCCGTGATCTGAAATTTGCCGATGGGAAAAATGCCGACGAGGCATTCGCCAGCCGGCCGGACGAATTTACTGAACCGCTGATGCCGCCCAATGCGCCCATTGGTACTCCCGGACTGCATGGCGCTGTCTGGTTCGAAACCATCTACCAAGATGCCTCCGATAGGTCCGGCAAAACACTGTATGCTGTATATCATAATGAGAACTATCCATCCACTCTGCCATGGGATTCGTCAACCGGCACAGGCTATAAGGACGTAAAATGGCCGCAAGGACTCAAGGGACCGACTTCTCCCGCTGCTGTCTGCCGTATTGGCGTTATGAAATCGTCCGATGGGGGAAGATCATGGAACGACAAAGGGATCTTTATCGAAGATCATCAGTCGCGTCTGATCCTCAAGCCGCACAACACCTCCAACACTTTTGCCGGTGGAGTCGGTGATCCATCCGCGGTGGCCTGTGGAGATTATCTCTATTTATTTTACGGCGAATACGGTTACCCCGGAATCTATGACGAAAGCAGATGGACTGCAGCGCAAGAATGGAGCGGGCAATGCATCAGCGTGGCAAGAATCGATCTGCGCGATCTTGATAATCCGACGGGCAAAGCAAAACGATGGGATGGCAAAGGATTTAATGCGCCACATGACGGCATCGGAGTTCCGATTGCTTCGCTGCAGATTCCGCTGAAAGATGGCGGAGGTCCGGCATCTTCACCCCATGGCGGCTTTCATTGGGGACCGTCGGTGAGCTGGAATACGTTTCTGAACTGTTGGGTGATGTTGATGGGAAAAGTGACTGGACAATCATGGGCCGGCAGCAGCATCTATATCTCCTTCAATTTAAATAGTGATCTTGGCAAGGCGGACTTTTCACAGGAATGGACAAAGCCGCAACTGCTTCTCGACAAGCCGGGTTACTTTCTCTGGTATCCCTCACTACAACCCATGAATACACCGGAAGATATTGCCGCCCGCAATACGTGTCTGAAGTTAGGCCGGCGTGCGCGATTATTCGTGAAAAACATCAGACCGGAAAGCAGTGCCTATCTTTCAGAATATATCATCGAATTTGATCGTTGAGGCAAAGATGAAACAAGTTTTTCAACCGTCGATGTTTCTTTTTGCGATTCTGATGCTTATCCAATCGGCGTGGGCTTTATCCCCGCGCCAGGAAATCAATCTCACGGGCACAGGCTGGCGCGTTTGGCTCGACAAGAACGCCGAGTATGTGCATGATCAATTATTCCTGCCTGATGAGATCGACTATGCTATAATTCCAGTTAATCCGCCACAGTGCGGATGGGATGCGCTTTACTCCGCCGGCGTATTAGGCAAGGTACCGGCCAGTTTTGAAGAGCTGTTCGGCCAAGGCGATCCCACCTGGCGCTATCACGGCGTCGGCTGGTTCAGCCAAGTCGTCCAAATTCCTCCGAGTTGGGAGGGGCAGGTCGTTCATCTGTCCATAGAAAAGGCGCGTCTGCGAGTCGAATTATACATCAATGAGCAGCTCGCCGGTTATGATCTCATCGCAGAAACTCCGCTGAAATGGGACATCAGCCGATTTCTCAGCTACGGCGCTGAAAACAGAATCGCCCTTCGCGTAACAAATCCCGGGGGACAACGCGGTTGGAACGATGCTCCTGCAACTGAATGGGGGAATATCAAGCTGATCCCTGGACACGATTTTGGCGGTATTGGGGGACAAATCGTCTTGACAGCAACTGATTCCTGTTACATTAAAGATCTCTTTGTTAAAAATGTATTACCTGCCGGCGGCAGAAGGATTCAAGTTCAAACCACTATTGATAATATGCGTCATATTTCCCAGAATCTGATGATGACCGTAGAAATCGCCACTGCAGCTGATCATCATATTCTCTTTGATACCACCTTGACGGTCAACGTCGAGGCTCAGCAGAAACTGATGATCACACCCACTTTCGCCGTGCCTGAGGCAAAGCTGTGGAGTCCAGAGCAGCCTGCGCTGCATTATTGCACCATTCGTCTCAATAGTCAAATTGATCATGATGTTTATCAGCAGCGTTTTGGTTTCAGAACCTTCGAGGTCAAAGCGAATCAGGATGGGGCGCATCATTTTTATCTGAACGGCGAAAGAATTCGAATCAAGTCAGCCATCGATTGGGGATATTACCATCAAACCGGATTTTATGCAACCGAAGAAATGGCACGTAAAAGTGTTGAGAACGCCAAAGCGATCGGACATAATGCCATCAATTTTCATCGTCGCATCGGTGAGCCGCTGGTGATGAAATACGCGGATGAACTGGGCTTGTTGATCTATGAAGAACCCGGAGGCAGCCCGGGAGTGGACGATCTTAAAACCCCGTCATGGATCGAAACTGCGCCGGGTGAGACGTCCTACTTTTGTGCCATGACCTTTCCCGAAAAATTCAAGCGTATGGTGCTTCGAGATCGCAACCATCCCAGTGTGATCATCTACAGCGTTGCCAATGAACAATGCACGTGGGACTATGTCCATAAAAAGATATTTGTCGAGACACAACAACTGGACGATTCTCGGCTGTTGCTCAACCAATCCGGTGGCCAAAACGGCGGACCATCCGGATTTATCCCTCACATCAGGCCTTATGAGAGTTTTCCGCGTCTTGATTATATTGATGACCATACCGTCGACTCAAAATCTCGCTTTCAAGAGAGCGATTTTTTCGATCATATCTGCATCAATGACAGCTGTGCTGTTTATTGGGGTGAGGTGAGATGTTACTGCGGACCTGACAACTATTTCCTGCTGGCCCATCCAAAAGACACCACCGGATATGATTATAAATCGTGGTCAATTCTGGGTCAAAAAACTGAAAAATACTTTCACCAAAATGATTTCTCCCAAAACTCCTTTATCAAGAGTCCGGCTGATTTGAGCAGGCAGGTGGGAAGAGGTTTGATGTATATAGACGGCCGGCTGGGACAGAACATCCTCTGCAGCGACCCGATAGATGGGTACGCCATCAACGGTTGGAGCGGTGCAGACCAGAGCCTCGGCTTTGATTTTCTGGCCTGGTACTCGGCCATTTGTGATGAAGGGCGCAATCTCAAAGGACCGGCTGAGGACTATTACTATTGGATTCGCGATCTGCAGGTGGCCATTCGCAGACAAAATGGCAAATATTTTAGTGTCGGCGATCGCGCCCTCTTTGCCGTCGATCTGATCAATGAAGGACGATTACCAGCCGGAGCTTACCAGCTGTCCATTAAAGTCAAGGATGGGAATGGGGTGTACACAAACTTTTCGCAGACCCAGAGCGTAGAGGTCCTCGGTAAAGATGCTTTTGCTCAATCATTAATCAAATCTCTTCCAGTCATTATGGAGGGAGATTGGCATGCCGGATACATCACAGTGGAAGCCATTTTGCTTCGCGATGGTAAACAGGTCGCTGACGGCGCTGAACAGGTCTTGTTGCAGAATCGTCCGTCTTTTGCGGCAGAGTTTCAGAATATTACCGGGGTGGTCTATCACTGGAAAGCCGCAGAAGAGGCTGCATTGCAGATGGGCGGAAAGCTGACGTCCATTATCCCCTCAACACCGGAGCTGAATTTTATCGCACTAGGCGAGCCGCCGCCGGACAGTCAGTTGGGTGATATTCTTGATTACGTAAAAAGCCACTCGGTTTCGATGGTCATCAAGTTTGATTCATCGTGGGCGGCGACCTTGTGCAGGCACAAAATTTTAAAATCTGAGGTCACCCAGTGGGGCGGCGAGCAGAAACCCTACTGGAACGGAAATGGCTGGGGATATCTGGACTCTCTTATCGGCGATCAAGCCATCCCCGGGAAAACAATCATCGGCACCAACAGTTGGGAAGTTCCATCTGACCCAATCGGCTTTGCTCCATTCGAAAGCAATTTCCCGCAGAGATCCTTCGGCGCGTTTTTCCATAATCCCGATACCCTATTGACTCTCATCGGCTGCATTGATTACGGCATGGGAACGATCCTACTGGCGCCGAGTTATCCGGTAGACCTTAATAATGCTTTTTCAGATTTGCTGTTCTGCAATATGGTAAAATACCGGCGTCCCCGTTAGAAAAGCATTCGAGAAATCTGAAACATGGACATCCAAATCATCCCCACCGAAAAACGCGACTTGTCTTATTGTCGCATGAATGATGAAATCATCAACACAACATCTGAATTTTTGGATTTGATGGTACTTTGCCCCACTGACACAATAGTGATACACAAGGAGAATCTGCCCCCTGCCTTTTTTGACCTGAAAAGCGGGATCGCCGGTGAATTTCTTCAGAAAACCTCGAATTATCACCGGAAACTCATTATCCTGGGTGACTATAGTGATTTTAAAAGCAAGAGCCTGAAAGCCTTCATCTATGAAAGCAATAAAACCGGGCAGGTGATATTCACTCGAGATATTGACCAAGCCGTCAAATTGCTCAAATAAAAGAAATTTCTGAGTAAAAGCATCTCATCCCCTTGATAACCTCAACGTAGCAGCAGACATTTTTTGGCCGCCATCACTCCCTCCATACGCAGTTGATAGACATAAACGCCCCCGGAAACCAATTGATCTGTGCCATTTTTGCCATCCCAAATCACCTGGTGTTCGCCGGCCGGCAATGTAGTTTCCATCAAGGTGCGCACTTTTTGCCCGGTGACGTTATAGACCTCCAGGATTATCGGTGAACTCATTTCAAGATCAAATCGGATCACTGTCGCCGGATTGAAAGGATTGGGATAATTTTGCAGGAGAGCGAAGGAATCCACTCTGCCCTGCATCTGCGAACCCACTCGGGTTTCACCGCTTAGGCTGTCCAAAAGTACTCTCGCTTCGATGACTTTTTCCTGAATGATCAACTCAAATACCCGATCCAAATCAGCGTTAATTTGTTCGTCATGAGTATTTTCTTTGCGCAACGAATAAATACGCAATGGCAGCGCCAAATCCTGTCTGCGAAAGGGCAACAGCGAATCCACATGTGAACGCTCAAAATCTTGAATGATCTCAAGATAGCGATAACCAAATTCAAGCGTCGGCTCTATGATGGTGCCTTCGCCATAATCATTCCACGTCACGAGTTGAATCACATCCGCCTTATAATCTAAAGCTCGCTGCAGTGTATTTTTCAACGTTTCGCCGTTTTGCGGATCGAGAAAACCGTAGCCGGCGCTGACGCCGGCTTCCTTGTATATATCATTAAAAGCGGGAAAAGCGCTCCCGAGCTTGCACTCCCACACGGCCGCTTTTTGATAAAACTGGCGCAGGTATTCATCGAGAGCCGCAGGTGTGAGAATTCCCTGCGCATTCGATTTCCACATCGGCGGCCAAGGGTATGCACCGACTGCTGCAGGACTGAGCCGGTTATCTAAAGTATAAAACAAGGGTTGGATTGGTAATCCGGCAAACAGGGT
>RPQV01000279.1 GCA_003818595.1 Calditrichota bacterium | reverse complement strand
GCCTTTGCCTGCAGGAATGGACAGGGTGACGGTTTCTCCCACATTATACTGGGTTTTGTCTGACGAAAAGACCAGAATCCCGGCACCATCAGCGGAATCTTTGCGGCCGCGACCCTCCCAGCCCGGAACATCGACATAGACGATGGCGCCGCTGCAATGACGTCCGTTCTTATCTTTGATACGGACCAGATATCTACCCCATTCAGATTCCGGCAATCGCAAATTCCATTGTCCCATTCCATTTCGCAGAGGAACCACGGCTGATTGCACCGGCCGATAGGATTCTGCACTCAGGTATTCAGCCAATGATTCCTTTTCTTTTTCCCACCACCAACGCCACTTTATTTTATACAGGCTGAGTTCAACAAAGCCATTGCCTTCAGCTTTTCCGGACGGAGTGACCCGGGCTATGCTGACGATATGGGTGCTGTCAGTGGCCAGGGTGGGATTATCAGGATCCTTGATCGGAAGGGAAAGACCGATATAATGATCATAGGGGCTCATCGGCATGCTGAGCCGGTGAGAGCTGAATGCTCCTCCCGGTTCAAAAACTCGGGTGTTGAATACGGCATTCACCTTGCCCGGTGGTGCGATGGAGCTGCCGACGTTGAGTGCAATTCGAGCTTTGCCGTCATGGTCGAGCGCACCGTCGAAAACCGCAAAGCTTTCGGGTTCAAAGGTGGACAGAGGATCATCAAAAGTATACTTGGGTAATGATTCGAATCGTGTTTCAATCGGCGTCAGTCGTCCTTCAACGCGCGCGATCAGGTTATCCGCCTTGGCGCCGAATAGCCATGAGGCCGAAAGATTGCCGGTCATCGGTTCAGCTGACAGTTCAGTTTTTCCGCCGAAATCAAGGTCAATAGACAGACGATTCGGCATGATCGATTCGATCTTGATGATTTTCTCAAAGGTCACGCCGCCGACAATGCATTTTGCCCTCCAATTGCCGGTCGGAGCATCAACTGCGGTATTCAGCCGAAAGGTATAAAAACCGTTTATGGAATGGGTTTGGGTCTGAGTCAAGACCTGTTGACCGCGAGGATTATAGAATTCAATCGACACGGGATGATGGGGAGGTAATTTATTGTCATCAAAGAGAATAAATGTCAGGAATATGGCGTCACCGGGTCTCCACACGCCCCGTTCACCATAGATGAATCCTTTGATTCCCTGAGGTACAGCCTCACCTCCAACATCAAAATGACTGATCGAAAGGGCGGAACCCTCATTTAATTTCAGATAACTTGATTGGTCGCCCTGTTCTGCGACGAGGAGGAAGGGTTTGCGTGAACAGGTGATCTCGGCAAAGCCTTCCGCATTAGATTTCGCAACGCCGATCTGGGTCTGCTGGAAGTCATAGGCCGAAAGCGATACATTGGCCATGGGCTCCGCTGATTTGAGATCAGTGACCGCCACCAGCAGAGCATTATTTTCGCCTTTTTTCGCTATGAGCCCAATATCCGAAATCAGGATGTTTTTCGAAACCGTGACATCGTGATCCCACCAGGGATAATAAAATGCGGGATGACAGGGATTGTCGCGCTGATTATAAAACTCATTCCAATCAAAGTCCTGATCTCCCATTGGCCAATAATCATAATCATCTTCATCGTCCCAGGAGGCCAAGTCGAGATCAATCGGCTGATCTGCGGTTTTGTCATCACAGTCGTAGAGAATGAACGGGCGACGAAACGTGAGGTCCAGACGATACAGGCCCGGAGGCCTGCTGGTCACCAGCGGCGTTACATCCAGCCCAAACCGTTTCGTCTGATTTTTATCGGTCGGTTGGACACCCAGGTCGACGATTTGCTTCCACACCTCACGACCGACACGATGCAGTTCGCGGTCGCCGTCGTAGTTATTTACCTGCAGGAATTGGGGGATTTTCTCTTCGCTGATGCGAATTGCGGTGATCAAAACGGAACGAACGTTGACCGTCTCGATGGGAATAGTCAACCCCTGAGTTGTCGGCAATATGATGCCGTTTCCGACAAAGGCTACGGATGGTTTCAGCTGATCAAAAGTGACTTGATGAACGCTGTTCTCCTGTAGACGGAACCCATTTTGATTCAAGATGCCCGAGTGAACTGTGACGATCAAGTCACCCATGAACAGCATATTGCTGTAGGCGCGGATGATGTTGTTGTCGATGGTGTAATGCAGATCGGTATAATCTGAAACCTGAATCAACCCTTCCAATGATTGCGGTTTCTGCAACGGATCAGAAAAGCGGATTTCCACGAATTGTTGGTCTCGACGGATTGCCCGAACTTGAGTGACGCTGAAATCGGCCAACGAGGGAATTTTGATTTCCCGTTCTCCCCGTTCCGCAATGTCGAGAGCCCGGCCATCCCAGCGAATTTTCAAATCCTTTTCGCGTTTCTCTCTCACCAGGTTGTCGATGAAAAATGTGAAAACACGTTCATCCTGGCTGGCCCAAATGATTTCCATGGGGCGATGATCATACTCGGCAGTGACGATCTTTTCAACATCCTGCAAAACCATGACATCTGAAAACTCCAGACGTCCGCTCAGTCTTTGAACGGCGGCATCGGCGATATCCATCGGCGACAATCCGTCAACCGAAATTTCCATTGTCGGCAATATGGTGCTGAAAGTGAATTGAAAATGATCTTCACCGATTCCCTCGGCGATGATTTTTTTCAGGTTCAACTCGCCGGTATAAAATGTCCCCGGCGGCAGCCATTCGGCGGGATGAAACTGCAGTGTTCGGCGATCGCGCCAGGTAGTTTCTCCTTTTATTCTGGGGGTAAATGAAAAGGGAGAGGGTTCGACGATGCTGTTAATGCGGCTGGAATCGATCATGTCGGCCACAAACACAACGCGAACAGCTGATGACCGGGACATAAAGCCGGAAGTAAACACCGATATCATGGGATGAGCGGTCGTGGGCGGTACGGGCGGCATTTCTTCTCGGGAACACGCCAAAAGGAACGTCAAGGACACGCTGAAAATGATTTTTGTCAATGTCTTCATTTCGTCGATTCTCCTCAAATGATTTATCGACTGCCGAGGGCGGAGGTATCATTACGCTGAAATGGTAATGAATCTCATAGTGAGTTGCAAATGAATAATAAAAAAGGCTCCATTTTGCGGAGCCTCGTCTTACTTGATCTTTTGTGGCACCAGCGCCTTTTTCAGTCTGACATACGCCGGTAAACCTTGGTCAAAAGGCGGATAATCTTCACCGGCGATCAGCGGCGCCGCATACGCGCGGAATGCGGCGGTGATATGATAGCCATCTTCGCGTATGAAATGATCGGGCACGTCTTTTTCTTTATTGGCAATATTGACGATTTCGGTGTCTCCGATCGACCAATGATAGGGCGAATCACTGTCGCGCACGATAATCGGCATGTGGCCGTTTTTGCCTTCAGCCGCAAGCTGTACTGCTTTTTCGCCGCACGCGATGGCCTGCTCGACATCTGTTTTTGAGGCGATATGGCGACCGGATCGTTGGCAATAATCAAGGATTGCCGTGTGTACCTTGAGCTTGGTGTTCTTTTTAATGATTTCGGAGACGGCGTTGCCGGCGCCGCCCAGTTGGGCATGCCCAAAACTGTCCACCAGGCCGGAATCGGCCAGGAAGGTTCCGTCCATCCGGCGCACACCTTCGGATACCGCCACGACACAAAAACCGATTTTAGCGACGATTTCCTGTACTTGAGCAATAAAACCATCCTGATTAAATTTTCTTTCCGGGAAAAGAATCAAATGCGGCCCATCTTTTTCCGAAACTGCCGCCAGTCCGGTCGCCCCGACAATCCAGCCTGCGTGTCGTCCCATGGATTCAAGAACGAAAACTTTGGTCGAATCTCTATGCATGGATTCGACGTCAAAAGAGCCTTCGCGAATGGAAACCGCGTTGTATTTTGCCACTGAACCGTAGCCGGGCGTGTTGTCGGTGACCGGCAGGTCATTGTCAACCGTTTTGGGCACGCCAATCGAAATGACTTCATAGCCGAGTTCTTTTGAAACCAGACTCACTTTGTACGCTGTATCCATGGAATCATTGCCGCCGTTATAAAAAAAGTAACGAATATTATGGGCTTTGAAAACATTGATGATGCGCTCAAATTCTGCATGGTTGTCTTTCAAACTGGCCAGTTTCTTTCGACACGATCCAAAAGCCGCAGAAGGCGTGTATCGCAATCCTTCAATGGCTTCTTTTGATTCCTGGGCAATATCGATGAGCTTGTCTTCCAGAATACCATTGATGCCGAACAGTCCGGCATATATATTCTCGATAAAATCCGTTTTTTGGGCCGCCTTGATCACGCCGTAAGCAGACGCATTGATGACGCTGGTGACTCCGCCGGATTGGGCATAAACTGCATTTCCTTTTAAAGCCATTCTTTTCCTCCAAAATACAAGTTAACATCAGGCCTAATTTACAGAAAAAAGGGCAATGAAGCAATTTGAAAAAAACGTGATAAAGAGAACGAATCAGGAAGGATTATAAAGATATCCTGCGCCGCGGACGCTGGTGAATAAAACAGGTTGCTGGGGATCCGCTTCAAAATATCGGCGCAGGCGGACAATGAAATTATCGACCGTCCGCGTGTCGACATCTGAAGATATATTCCAGACATTTTCGAGCAGCTCTTTGCGACTGAGAATTCTACCGCTGTTCTCGATGAAATATCGCAGGATCATGGCTTCGTGCGGCGTCAGCCGAAACTGCTTTTTGCCGGCCATGCATTCAAGCGTCTCAAAGTTGACGATGGTTTTGCCCACGGTTTGCGACGGTTGCTTTTCAATGATGGCCGAATACCACGCTTTCCGGCGCAGCATGCCCGCAATGCGCAGCAGCAATTCCTGCAGATGGAACGGTTTGGAGAGATAATCGTCGACGCCAAGCTCAAAACCACGAGTACGGTCCTCGATCGCCCCGCGCGCGCTCAGCACCAGAATCGGTATTTGCGGTGATACGGCGCGGATGTGCAGCGCCACCTGGAATCCGTCGAGAAAAGGGAGCATGATGTCGAGGATGATTAGATCAAATGTTTCTTTTTCGAATAACTCCAGGGCATTTTTGCCGTCTTTGGCCCAAACCACCTGGTAGCCTTCGGCGGTCAGATTGTACTCGAGACCAATCGCTAAAGGTTCCTCATCTTCCACCAATAGGAGCTTACTTTTTTGAGGGCTGATCGACTTCATTCTCGGACACCTGATATTTTTTATGATTTTTTGTCCATTTCAACAAGCGGTTCAAATAGCGCGTCTTGGCGACATGATAAATCGGTAATTGAATCACGAAGGAGCTGCCGCTTCCATACCCTTGACTATTGACGCTGATGGCGCCGCCATGATGCCTGATGATTTCTCTCACCCAGTACAATCCCAACCCAGTTCCTTTGACATTGGGCGCGCGGCCATTGATGATGCGATAAAATTTCTGGAAAATTCGTTTTTGTTACAAAAACGAAT
>RPQV01000278.1 GCA_003818595.1 Calditrichota bacterium | reverse complement strand
CACTCCGACAACATTCGTCATCCTCGATGAAAATAAAACAGTGACGGCGCATTTCATTTACGGCACGAATGATCGGGCGACGCTCACCATTACCGCCAATCCGCCGGAAGGCGGCAGTACACAACCGCTGACCGGAAGTTACGAATATCCGCTCAATCAGGTGGTCAATGTCAGCGCCGCAGCGTTATCCGGATACACGTTCATCGGCTGGACCGGGGATGTCGCCAATCCGGCATCGTCGACCACCACCGTGACCATGTCCGCTAATAAATCGATCATCGCCAATTTTCAAAAGGACGGCAGCGGCACGTTTGTGTTGAGCATGAATGTCAGTCCCGTGGGTACCGGCACAACCGCGCCTCCCCCCGGTATTTCGATGCACAGCGCCGGCAGCTATGTCAATATTTCGGCGATTCCTCTGGAAGGCTACTATTTCGCCGGTTGGCATGGTGAGGTGGAGGATGTTCTCAGTCCGACCACGCGCGTCAAAATGGATAAAAACAAAGAGGTTTATGCCAAATTTGAGCGTGGGGAGTCGAAAAAATATAATCTGACGTTGGTGATTTATCCTCCCGGCGCCGGACTTTGTGCACCGCCGGAAGGGACTTTTACCTATGATGAGAATGAATATGTGAACATCACGACCATTCCCAATCCGGGTTATGTTTTTAAGGACTGGACCGGGGATGTTGAAAATCCGTCGGCTCAGACGACGCGCATCAAAATGACCGGTCATAAAACGGTGATTGCCAACTTTGAAAAAATCGCTCCCAATGAGGTGATGTTGACGATCGCCGTCAATCCGACGGGAAGCGGCGTGACCGTGCCGGATGAGGGAAGTCATTCCTATGAAATCGGCCGTGTTGTGAATTTGACCGCAGCTCCCAAGGCCGGATATCGATTCCTGAATTGGAGCGGAAGTGTCGCTGATCCGAACAGTGCGACAACCACCATCACCATGTCGGGCGACAGGACAATCACCGCGAACTTTACGCCGAATCGCTTTACCGTGAGTATGGCGGTTACACCGCAGGGCAGCGGCAGCACGGTTCCTTCGGCCGGCGACACGTTGGTTTCGGCCGGCGATGCGCTCACGCTGGTGGCAAAACCGGCAGCCGGTTTTCGCTTTGCCTATTGGAGCGGTGACGCGAGCGGTGAAGAATTGCGGACAACGCTTCAGGTTACGAAAGCCATGCAGATTATCGCAAATTTTGTTGAATTGAATGAGACTATCACAACGCCCAAGATCTATGCGGTGACGTCCGCATATAAACAGCAGTCGGTGGACTTTAATGTTCGCAACGCGGTCAGCAATTTGGGACACAACGTCGAATATCAGTTCGATTGGGGTGATGGACAAACATCAGCATGGACTGACTTGACATCGCAGCAGAATACCAATATCACCATGTTTACAACGCCTGTGGGTGGCAGTGGTTTGCCTTCTTCCGGTTATTTGGTCAATTATGGCGATGGAATTGCCACGCCGGTACAACTGTCAGTCCAGGGTGGTATTTATTACGGCAAACAGGATGCGTGGCTGGGTGAGGAACCGGTCGCGGGAACGGATGCCAAAGATATTTTCGGCAACTCTGTCAACTGCCGCGGCGCCATTTCTTATGTCGATTCGCCGGGAGATGAATTGACGCTGCACTTTTCCGGATTGAATCCGGTGAAACTCTATATTATTGCCTTTTACTCAAATCGCAATGATTATGGATGGTTGCGTTCCTCGGTTGTGACTCTGAGTGGTGCTGATTCTTTCCTTAATCTCAGTTCAAGAGGAAAAGATGATGTCGGGAACGTGCTGTTTAATAATAATTTTTCACCCAACACCCGCCTACCTTCAGACAATACAGCGCCGGGATATGTCGCAAAATTCGCCAATATCATCGCAGGTGGCGACGGCGAAGTGATGCTTTCTGTTCGTTTCGGCGGCAAAGCCGGCAACGAGTATAAAGGCAAATACGGCAGCGCCGTCATGCTGCAGGAAATAGATCCCTTGACGCAAAAGGCGTCTTATACAGCCTTTAACGATCTGGCCTGGGAAGGCGATTTTTATGCGCACAAGTACAGCACAACCGGAACCTTTCTGGTTCGTGCTCGGGCACGCTGCAAAAATCATACGTCCGCGATTTCGGGTTGGTCAAGTGCCCACAGTCTGATGACATCCGGAATTGTTGTGAATGCCGTGGTGGCCGATGCCGCCAATGCGGTCGTCAATCGAATTCCTGATTATCCGGAATATGAATACGGCACTCAGTTGACGCTCGTCGCAACGCCCGGCAAAAACTGGGCGTTCAGCCACTGGAACGATGATCGAACCGATACCCTGGAAGTCAAGCAGGTTTTGGTGAACAATCAAAAGACATTTCGCGCCAATTTTCGACTGACGGCCGCTGTCGCCGCCAAAGAAACTGCATTACCCGAGTCATTCTCGCTGCTGCAGAATTTCCCCAATCCCTTCAATCCGACGACGGAGATTCAGTATGATCTGCCGAGGCCGGAGCATGTCAAAATAGACGTCTTTGATATCCGCGGTCGATGGGTAACCACGCTGGTGGATATGCAGATGCCGGCGGGCAGATTCAAAGTGATTTGGAACGCAACCGATGAATTGAATCTTCGCGTTCCCACTGGACTTTATTTTTACAGAATGACGGCAGGTTCATTCGTCGAAATTCGCAGGATGGTTCTTTTAAAATAAGGCTTCGACTTTGCTCAGCCACCAGGAGCGATTAATCTTTCACTGCCAAGACGTCCCTGATCAATGACATCAGGGACGTCTTTTTAAGGAAGGTTGCGGCTGATGTTTTTCATCTTTTGAAGAATACTTTGAACGCCTTTCGCATTAGCGAACACTCTATCGGTTTATACCATTGATGATTCCTATTGATCTTTATGCCCCCCACAAAAAAAAACGCATTTTCATAATTTATGGGTATCATTATACTGTTTTTTTGCAGTTCAAGCCAGATGACTTTATTTAACAGATCACTCTTAATCGGGTAGAACGATAATGAAGAGAAATGCTTTACCGCGATACATGGGACGAAGTTGGGTGGATTCAGCACGAATTTTCTTTTTCATCATGATAGGCTTCATTACCGCCGCATATGGACAGGTCGCCAAATTCACCGATGTCACTACAGCGTTGGCTGTCCCCGGGAATACAATCGGCGATCCGCCGCGCAGCTGCTATGGTCATGGGGTGATCATGGGGGATATCAATAACGACAACCGTCCGGATATTTACATTTCCAATGCCGTTCGTTACGCCAACAAACTGGCGGAAACGCTGTATATCAGCATTCCCGGTGGAAAATACCAGGAGAATGACGGTGCACGCCATGTCAGTGACAATTACGGCTGGACCGGTTCTCACGGTATCTGCTGGGTAGATTATGATAATGATGGGGATTTGGACATTTACAATGCCACCACGGATGACCGCAACCGGCTTTATCAAAACGACGGCAACGGATTTTTTGCCGATGTTACGGATGCGGCGCAGTTGCCGCTCATCCGAGTTCTTTTCCCGGACTTTGATACCGTACCTTACGGATACGGAACCCGCGGCGTCGTGGCTTTCGACGCCAATAATGACGGATTCATGGATCTTTTGGGTGTAAACTGGGGTCCGGCGGAAACGCGCTACAGTGAGACGACAAAAATCGTCATTCCTCCACAGCCGAACGAATTTTATCTCAACAACGGCAACGGCACCTTCTCGACAATCGAAACCAGCGGATTGACTCATCCGGTCAACGATAGTTATATGGGAACCCAGGGCGTGACTGCCGCGGATGTCGACATGGACGGTGATGAGGATATATTAATCGTTCATCGAAATTATACCTCCATCACTGAAAGCGGGGAAGCGATTAATGGATTCAACTCCCAAGTTGAAGTGCCCAATCAACTCATGATCAACGACGGCCAAGGCAATTTCACCAATGAAACGCGTCTCCGCGGACTGTGGGACGCCTGGAACGATGCCAACGGCGCCACCTTTGCCGATTATGACAATGACGGCGATCTGGATCTGTTTGTGCCGCCGAAGGACAAAGGACGTGAATATGTCCGCGCCTACAAAAATGACGGACGCGGCTATTTTAAGGAAGTCACCTCGGTACTCAAAATTCGCCAGGCGGGCTTTAGCACGGTTTTCCTGGATGCGGACAATGATACCGACCTGGATATCATCGCCACCCGCACGCGCGATTATACTTCATATTATCAGAACGTGGGCAACGGCGTTTATCAGGAGATGAGCGGGACCGGCATTGAATTGTATGGTTACGATCCGCGCGGCGGTGCTTTGGGTGACATCGATGAAGACGGCGATTTGGATTTCTATATCACGGATGCCAACAAAGATGCCAGCAAACTCTACAGCAATCACATGTACCGCAATGATCAGAAAACGTCCAATCGCTGGCTGAAAATCACCGGGCGCGGACCCGGCGGCGATATGGGCGGATTCGGCACCAAAATATGGGTGTTCGAACGCGGATCCATGGATAATATGAGCAAGCTTTTGGGCTATCGCGAAGTGATCAATGCGTACGGCTACCTCTGCCAGGACGATCCGGTTCAGCATTTCGGCCTGGGATTGCGCGATACCGTCGATGTCAAAGTGCGTCTGCTCGATGGGACGACGCTTTACATGAATGGCGCACCGGCCAAGAAACGCCTCTTTTTCACTCGTCCGCGCACAGTCACCCAAATCAGCGGCGACCAGCAGAGCGCTTCGGGATATACCCAGCTCTCCCAACCTCTGAAAGTGCAGGTTCACGATCAATTCGGGAATGTGGTTTACGGCGGCAAGGTGATTTTTTCATCCAGCGATCCGACCGGCCAGTTTTCTCCCGCCGTTCCAGTCTATACCGATATGCAGGGTTATGCACAGGTTCGTTATCAGGTGGGCGGCGATCCTACGCAGACCATCACCGCTCAATGCGAAAACGAACCGGGCTTTGCGGCCACTTTCACCGCAACCGCTACGGGATCGACTCCGCCGCAGATGTCCATGGTGTCCGGTGATCAGCAGCGCGGAGATGTCGGACAGTTGCTGCCTCAGGCACTCAGTGTGCGCATCCTGCGGCAGAACGGAACACCCTATCAGGGATTTACGGTTAATTTTGTATTGATGCAGGGATCGGCGACCTTTGAACCGTCGACTCTGGTGCAGACAGACGCGTCCGGGACGGCATCGGTCAACCTGCGTCTGGGTTCAACGCCGGGCACGATCATCGTGCATGCCGTTGCTGCCAATGTGACGAATTCGCCGGTGATTTTCACCGAATATGCACAATCGGCGACCAAAGTGGTGATGGTTTCCGGTGATCAGCAATCGGCTGTAGTGGGACAGCCCCTGCCGCAACAACTCGTCGTGCGCACTGAATATACCGCCGGGGGCGTTGCGGCGAACATTCCGGTGACCTTTACAGT
>RPQV01000277.1 GCA_003818595.1 Calditrichota bacterium | reverse complement strand
CCGGAGATCATGAGGTGATGTGGGATGTTGCCGCGGTTCAAAGCGGCGCCTATATCGCCCGCGTCGAAGCCAAATCCGGGCAGGAATCTCTGGTGAAATTTGTCAAAATAGCGGTGGTGAAATAGGTGATACGACGGTTTCTGTTCTTGACGCTTTTGATTTTTACCGGGGCAACACAACTCAAAGCACAATTGGGTTATAATCATCCGGAATTAGATTGGTTTACCATTGAGACGCAACACTTTCACATACATTATCATCACGGTGCGGAGCGAACCGCCCGCGAAGTGGCGGCTATTGCCGAAGATATTTATCGACCGGTGACAGAATTTTATGACTGGTCTCCTGATGGAACCATTCATTTCATCATTCGCGATCATGACGACAATTCGAACGGCGCGGCGTTTTATTATGACAATAAAGTCGAGATCTGGGCGCCGCAAATGACGTTTGTGCTCAGAGGAACGCATAGCTGGCTCAAAAATGTGGTCACGCATGAATTCTCCCACATGATCTCCCTGGGCGCCGCGCGAAAGCTGACCCGTAAAATTCCTGCCGCCTATTTTCAATGGATCAATTACGAACCGGAAAAACGGGACGACGTTCTCTACGGGTATCCGAACCAACTGGCATCTTATGCCCTCCCCATGACCATCGCCCCCATGTGGCTGGCCGAAGGCATGGCGCAGTTTATGGCCCCGGGAATGGACTATGATCGATGGGACAGCCATCGGGATATGCTCATCCGCACCGCGGTCATCAGCAATGACCTTCACAGTTATGCCGAAATGGGCGTGTTCGGCAAGAACAGCATCGGCAATGAACGTACTTATAATGCCGGCTATGCCCTGACGCGCTATATTGCCTTTAAATGGGGACCAGAGTCTCTGCAGGAATTGACGCAACACATGCGCAAACCGCTGAGCTTCACCATTGACGGTTCGATCAAAGCGGTCACCGGATTCAACGGTTCGGAGCTGTATGACCAATGGCAAGCTCATCTGGCACAATATTATCAGCAACGCCTGGCCACGATCAGCGATCATCAAAGCCGCGGCGAGATCATTATAGCTCAGGGGATCGGCAACATCGCGCCGACCTGGTCCAAGGATGATCAATTGGTTTATTGCGGCAGTGATCGATCCGATTATTTGACCTTGACCAGTCTGAAGCTGTATGACTTCCAGTCGAAAAAGTCGCGGGTTCTCAAATCCGGCGTGAACAGTCAGCTCGCCTGGTCTCCTGACGGAAAATTTGTCCTCTATGCGCGGGATCGTCAGGATAAACATCAGTCCAAGTACAATGATCTTCATATTCTTTCGGTCGCCGACAAGCATGAAAAGCGATTGACCTCCGGACTGCGGGCGATTGATGCCGATTGGTCTGCGGATGGCGAATGGATCATCTGCGTAGTGCAAAAAGATGGGACTCAAAACCTTCTCCTCCTCGATCGTTCGGGCGCCCAGCAGCGACAATTGACGCAATTCCAAAATGGCGAGGCTCTTTACTCGCCGCGTTTTTCGCCGGATGGCGCCGGCGTCGTGTTCTCAAAATCGCGCGAACATGGTCGTGATCTCTGCCTGCTGGAACTCTCCTCAGGCGCCATCACACCGGTGATCGTCGACCAGGGAGATGCCCGTGACGCTGCCTATAGTCCGGATGGCAAACGCATTTATTTCAGTTGGGACCGCACCGGCATATTCAACATATACAGTGTCTCTGTGGACGGCAGCGATCTGACGCTCTGGACCAATGTCATCGGCGGCGCCTTTATGCCGTCGCTTTCCCGCCAGGGCAAACTGGCTTTCTCCCTCTTCGAGTCCGAGGGGTACAAGATCGCCGTCATTGATCAGCCGCAGCCGGTGCCGCCGGAATCAGCGGAATATATTCCCGCCGTCGATCAGGCGCCGGAGCTGGTTGACGATTTTGCTCCTCTACAAAACATCGCCCAAAACAATCCGGCAGAGGACGATGATCAGCCCGCGGCCAAGCCGTCGCGGCCTTATGAAATTACCTATGGTCAATTTTCTTTTTTACCGCGGGTGATGGTCGATTCGATGCGCGTCAAACTCGGCAGTTATTTTTACGCCGCCGACATTCTCGATCAATTCACCGTCCTCGGCGGCGCCGCGATGAACGCGGTGCGCGATCTGGATGTTTTTACCTTGTTTGAATATCGCAAGCTGCCGCCGACACTATTCTTTGAATTCTATTATTTTACCCGCAATGTGCGCCGCAACATTGCCGTCATCGAGGATTATCCGACTCAGGTGCCCATCGATGTTCATTTTCGCATCGTCGAAGGCGATCTCGGCGCCTATTACGATTTCAGCGAAAATCTCAAGATGCGCGGATCGTTTGCTCACTCCCGCTATACCAGCGATATCGGCGATTTCTATTTTGAGCCGCAGAGAGTGCAGTTTCAATCACCGGCCAATACCTATTACATCGGCAATCACGCCCGTCTGGAATGGGATTATAAACAGGTCGCCCCGACCATCAATTCCGGAATCAATCCGTCATCGGGAAGAAAAATCAATCTCAAGGTCGCCCACGAGTGGAACAAATTCTTTGTCGGCTATTCGACCGAGGATGAAAACATTTTACCGCAAAAGGAATACACCCTCTATAACGTCAACCGCATCGAGCTGGATTGGAATGAATTCATCGGCATGCCCTGGTCGCGCAAACATGCCCTGCACATGCTCTTTCGCGGCGGCTATCTCGATCGGCCGGTCGACAGTTTCTTCAATTTTTTTGCCGGCGGCATGCCGGGACTGCGCGGATATCCCTATTACGCGATTGAAGGCCGCAAGTTGATGCTCGGTCGCTTTACCTATCGTTTCCCGGTCTTTGCCAATTGGCAGAAAAAGCTGTTTCATCTGACCACCAATAAACTGTTTTTATCCACTTTTTTTGAAATCGGCAACGCCTTTGACCAGGACAAAGTCGATCTTTCTCAGTTCAAGCGATGCGCCGGTGCGGGCGTGAGGATGCAATTATTTTCATTTTACGGCTTTCCAACGGCCTGTGCCTTTGATGCGGCCTACAGCCTGGATGATGTGGTGAATGGACCAAATCATTACGGCCAAGAATGGCGATATTATTTCACCCTGTTATTTGATTTTATCGAATAGGAGCATATAATGAAGTTCTGTCTCGCACTCTTGATCTCTGTGCTGATCGGATCCGTTGCGTTTGCGGAAGATTGGCAGGCGTTTATGCTGTCCGACGCGCTGCCGGTAGTGACCCTGTCAAACGAGCAGGGAGTCGTTTCCGTAAGTTCGGGGGACGGCGAAAAAGAGCCGCAGATGAAAAATCCCAAGGCAGCCCTGTTCATGTCCGCTGTACTCCCCGGCAGCGGTCAACTCTATGCCAAATCCTATTGGCGCGCCGCCGCTTTTTTCCTCGTCGAAGTGACGGGTTGGACATTATATGCCTCTTATAAGCAACAAGGCCGAGATATTGAAAGCGAATTTCACTCCTATGCCGATACCCACTGGAGCGAAGCAGAGTATTGGCGGTATATTGCTCATCATTCCGGTATCGCTTACAGCGAAGAAAATATGGAAAAACTGCGGGAATGGGAACACACTCAGTTCAGCCATGGGCTTCACCGGGAAAAAGATCAGCAGTATTATGAAATGATCGGCAAATATCATCAATTCAATTATGGCTGGGACGATTTTCGCCTCCAATACCCGATTGAAATCACCCATGCGGAGATGACCTCGCAGTACATTGTCAGTACCAACCGCTATCATTATGAATCCCGACGGAATGCGAGCAATGACGCCTATAAAGCCGCCACTACCGGTACCACCATCGCCCTCGTGAATCACATCTTGAGTGCCGTTGACGCGGCGTGGACGACTCATCTCTACAACCGCCGTCTGCAGACGAGCGTTCGGCTCGAGCCCGTCTATTTTGCCGGCGAACCGCAGGCTTTTCTCACTTTACGCACATGCTGGTGAGATCATGAAAAGAATATTCATCTGCCTATCGCTGGTTCTGATCGCTGCCGCGGCCGCGGCAGAGCCGACACTGCACCAAAGCTTGTTTTCCGCTGACGGGAGGAAACCATTCCGCCTGAATGATCGCCCGCTATTGAAGCATTCGGCGATGAATCTGGACGAATCACCCGCTTTGGCGCCGGTCAATAAAGGCAAAGCTTTTTTTATGTCGCTGTTGCTTCCCGGATGGGGACAGCGTTACGTCGGCGCGAACCGCAAGAGCGCTGCTTTTTTCGGCGTCGAAGTCGGTCTGTGGCTGACCTACAGCGGTTTCAGGACGTACAGTGCCTGGCGGGAGGATGATTATCGCAATTACGCCGCCTCACATGCCGGGGTTCAGCTCGACGGCAAAAGCAGCTCCTATTTCATCGATGTGGGCAATTTCAGCAGCATCTATGACTATAATGAGTACAAATTGCGGCAGCGCAACACCCTGGATTACTACCAGGATGTTGAAAAGTATTATTGGAATTGGCGGAGCGAGGCTGACCGCGCCTATTTTGACAAGCTGCGCATCTCGTCCGACACGGCCTTGAACCGTTCGACCTTTGTGCTTGGCGTCATTGTGGCGAACCACATCATCAGCGCCGTCGAGGCAGTGTGGAGCGCGCATCAACAAGAAAAAAAGCAGGCCCTGTTCGATTGGGATTTGCAGTTCGGTTGGTCGTCGTCCATGCCGCAGGTTCAGTTGGCTCTGAGCAAGAGCTTTTAACTATTGCCGTTTGAGGCTGCATGTTTGCTGAAAATGGTTTTGATTTGCTCGGCAGCATGGGCGGCGTCAGGCATTGCTGATCTCTTTCCCGGCGCAGATTGCGCTCACCGCATCAATATGAAATATTCCCACCGTTAAAATAATTCGCTTTGGTAACAGCCGAGTTACAGCGGCGTCCTGTTTACCGTCCCCTGCAACTGGTCTACTATCCGTCGCAGGAAGCTGTTTTTTCGTCGCCGGATCATCATGCGTCGTTGTCGAATCAAACCTTTACATAGTGAAATCCCCGCTGTCGCTGGTGAAATGTCAATTGTCTGCTCCGTCAAGCCCATTGTCAGCGGTGAAATGTCCGTTGTCTGCGGCGTCAAGCCCATTGTCAGCGATGAAATGTCCAGCGGCATTCGCGAGACCTCCGGCGTCCGTCGCGTAGAGTCAGGTGTCGGTCGTGAAATGTCCGGTGTCCTTCTTGGTCTGTCCGGTGTCTGCTGCGAGCTGTCCATTGTCCACCGTGCGCCGCCCGTTGGCGATTGAGAAATGATCATCGTCGACGACGAAAGCTCTTGTGTCGACTCGGAAATATCAGATGTCTGCCCTGAGATAGCCGGCGACTGCGGTAAAACGTCGATTTTTTCAGCGGAATCAATGATTTCGCCTGCAGAAATTGTTTAACCACGAAGCGCACGAAGGACACGAAGCTGCCGCCCCACAAGTCATTGCGAAGCGTTTCTTCCCGCTTCTTCTCCGAAGCTGTATCAAAAGT
>RPQV01000276.1 GCA_003818595.1 Calditrichota bacterium | reverse complement strand
CCCGTAGCACGCCGTCGAAACGAATGAAATAGCGGCTGTCTTTGTGTATCTCGTCGATCGAAAAAGTTCGGCGATACCAGGCGGTCAATGTTTGATCCCAATCGGCCGGATAGCCAGTGCTGTCGAAGAGCCGCCAATCAAGCCAAAATTTTCTCTTCGCCGGGTCGTCATTCGTTTCGCCATAGCCCCGCGTCCATGATCCGGGAACGATGATCGCCTCGTTGAACCAGCCATCAGTCGGAAATGAATGAGGGAGTTGCCAACCTTTGTTGGCGGAATGAAGCGGATAAAAATCCCACCAGCCGTTTAAAGAGACCTGCGCGCGGGGCGTCGACTGATTCACATCGTTTAAATTGCGATTAATTCGAATGACGTCTCCCGCCTGGAGATGCAAAAGCAAACAAAATGCAACAATCACAAAAGCTATTCTGTTCATGACATTGTTCTCAACGTTGAGCTTTAGCAAGACTGCAATCTATTAAAATATACGAGTTTTTCCCGACAACTCAAAGCAAGGAACGCCGATCGGCAAAAACCGAAACTGGTCATCGGCGGCATGAACACGGATGAGGCGCCGTTTATTAACGCACCCTTTCCGCCATCTCGGTCAAATAAGGCCAATATCGCCGGGGCATGAACTGTTGTTGCAGACGACGATTCTTTCTCTCGGCAATCGCGATGGTTTGAAAATATCGGCGCCAACTGTCGCGAAAGTGCGATTCATTCTCTGCAAAACACAGCGAGTCGGCCGCTGCCAGGATGACGATCTCGCATTGATGCGTGTCATACATCGCCGCCCGCGATCTATTCAAGTCATGCAGCACCCAATGCTGGTCGGCAAACCGCTGTACAAAATGCGGCGCCAGCAGGGGAAGCACATCATGATCCGGTCTGATCTGGGCATAATAGACACCGTCCGCCAATTGAGCAAAACGAACAAATCCCTTGAGTCGATGCACCTCTCGTCCCACCCGCAGAGACAATCGCCGCAGCGGCGCCACCCGGCGATCGCCGGCAAGACGTTCAACATTTTCACCCGCCGTCAATCCCAAATGAAGATAATTGAATATCGCCATTTCGAATCCGTTGATTTGAGACAGGAAACCATAAACAATGCGGTCAAAAGCAGGCTCGCAAATATGGTCAACAATTCGGCCGATCAGCTCGCGGGCACGCTTTTCATCGGTTTTGATATCCTCCTGCTCCTCAAAGAGGTCGGTGACCAAATCGTTTTTATCGCAGATGGCAACGGGGTTAATCTGCTTATCTTCGAGAAAGCCAATGAGACTCATCAATCCCATGAAGGTGCCGTCGTAGGAGTAAATCGCCATCATAGTTCTCCGGTAATGGAAGGTTGGACTGCGGACGGCGCATCATTAAAGTCAAAATGCAGTTGCCGCGCTCGTTCGATTTTTCTTTCGCTCAATAACGAATGGAGCAGAGACGATTGTCCTCCCTCAAAGCGCCCATTGATGGTGATAAAGTGTTGCGCCCGTTTATACACAATGCCGAGTCGGCGCAGATCCTGACGAGACAGATTCGCGGCCCGACGGTGGAAAACAATCTTTTGCGCCGAACGCATGCCGATTCCTGGAACCCTCAGCAAATCTTCATAGTCGGCAGAATGGATTTCGATGGGGAAAAAATCGAGATGATGAAGCGCCCAGTTCACCTTGGGATCATAATTTTCACTCAATTGCGGATGAGACTCGCTCACGATTTCATGGCTTTGATAGCCATAAAAGCGCAACAACCAATCGGCCTGATAGAGCCGATGTTCTCGAATCAACTGCGGCCGAGGGTTGGCGGGCAATAGCGCATCATGATTGACAGCCACATAGGCTGAATAATAGACCCGCTTCAAATTCATTTTTCGATACAGATGCTCACTGAGACGCAATATGTCATAATCGCTCTCGGGCGTCGCCGCGATGATCATCTGCGTGCTTTGTCCGGATGGTGAAAAATTCGGCGAATGCCGGTATTTTTTCTTTTCCATCTTGTACATTTCAATTTCGCCGGCCATCTGGCGCATCGGCACTATAATGGACTCTTTCGTCTTGTCCGGCGCCAATTTGGCGAGACTCTGACGGCTGGGTAATTCAATGTTGACGCTGAGACGATCAGCTAAAAAACCAATTTGATGCACCAGTTCAGCAGAAGCGCCCGGAATGATCTTCACGTGGATGTATCCATTGAACCGATATCGATGGCGCAGCAGCTTTAACGTATGGATAAACAGCTCCATCGTATCATTCGGCGATTTGACAATGCCGGAGCTGAGGAATAGTCCTTCAATATAATTACGTCGATAGAAACCAATGGTCAAGTCAGCGATCTCCGCCGGCGTAAACAGGGTTCGTCGAATATCGTTGCTGCGGCGATTGATGCAGTATCGGCAATCATAGATGCAGATATTGGTCATCAATATTTTCAGCAGGGAGATACAACGGCCGTCAGCGGCGAACGAATGACAAATGCCCGAATAGGTCGCGTTGCCGAGAGTGTTGGCGCGGCCTTGGCGAAAAGTGCCGCTGGAAGCGCAGCTCACGTCATATTTGGCGCTGTCCGCAAGAATCATCAATTTCTGCTGGATATCCAAGGTCACCTTTGCGTGAGGTTGAAGAAATCTCCATCAGGCGCACAGTTTTCTGCTGATGTATTTATGTACATTAATACACCTCTATTATAATAAACCGATTGTTGAATTGCAAGTGTTTTCTCATCCGTGCGTTTTGAATGATGCGGATCAAACTTGGTATTGTGAGAGAAAATAGTTACTTTCAAGACAAATCAATAAAGATATGAAACCAACATTCAACGAGTGAACTATGAAATCACACATGCAGGCAGCTGTTCTCGAAAGGTATGGATCATTCACTTGGGCAAGTCGACCAATTCCCAAGATTGAGAATGACCAGGTATTGATAAAGGTTCATTGGGCGGGCATTTGCGGCAGCGATCAGCATATTTTCAAAGGAGACTTTCATCCGCGGACGCAGGTACCGTTTATTCCCGGACACGAGTTCGCCGGAACAGTCGTCGAGACGGGCGATCAGGTGAAGAACACGCGAGTCGGCGACCGTGTGGCTGTTGATCCCATTATTCCCTGCGGGAAATGCGGCGGCTGCCGGGTCGGCCATTGGTCGGCATGCACCTCCCTCAAGCTCCTCGGCGTCGACATGGACGGCGGCTTTGGCGAATATGTTGCAGCGCGCGAAAAAATGCTTTACAAGTTGGACGATCGGATATCAGATCGTCACGCTGCTCTCGTTGAAATTTTTTCCATCGGGTTTCACGCCAACAATCGCGCGGGCACGCGTCCAGGCGACACCCTCGCCATTTGGGGCGCCGGCAGGGTGGGCCAGGTCATTCTCCAGGCAGCCCGCACCATCACTGACAACACCATCTTTGTGATTGACATCATCGAAAATCGATTGGAGATCGCCCGGAAAAACATGCCGAACGTCATTGCCATTGACTCTGTGCAGCAGGATCCGGTGGCGGTTATCATGGAGCACACTCGGGGACGGGGCGTCGACATTGCTTTTGAAGCCGTCGGTCATGAGAAACCTGTCAATCAGCGTCCACACCCGGTCAGAGGTTGTATTCAGAGCATCAAAGGCGGAGGCGTCGTGTGTGTGCTCGGACTCGCCGACGATCCGGCGCCGATCATTCTGAAGGAACTGATCTGGCGCGAAGGACGCATTATCGCCTCGCGCGTCAGTCACGGCGAATTTTCAGCAGCCATTTCCAATATGGCGGCGGGCAGGATTAATCCGGAAATTTTGGTGTCTGCGGAGTTCCACGCCAGTCAGGCGCAGCAAGCCTTCGAGGTGCTGAACGCCAATCCCGAGCATTATATGAAAATTCTATTGCGCGTCGGCGAGTAATTCGAATTTGCGCCGGCGAAACTCTCCCGGCAGAACCAGCAGTTCAGAAAATCGCATGCTCGTCGACAGCCCAAATTCAGACATTTATGAAACTCCTGCATATCCGATCACGTAATAGGAGAAAAAAGGAGAGCGTACCATGAATCCTTTCAGAATCATCGCAGCGAGTTTGCTGATTTATACAATGGCTTTTTGCCATGAAGACGTTCACATCACTTTTGACGAGCAGGAATATCATGACGGGATCACTCTCTCCTTCGATGGTCCGGGTTTGCGGCCGACCTTGAAGATCAAGGAAGACATCAAGATATTTATCAAACATAATGATCTGATTATTTGTCATCAGGATTCAGATGATGAAGTGGCGATTTCTGACGAAGGAGAGCTGTACATCAATGATAAACGCATCGACACCAATCGAAAACAGGAAAAGCTGCTCCTCGAATATCATGATCTCGGTGTTGCCACCTTTGACAAGGCAGAAGAAATCGCCAAAGAGGCCATGAAAGTCGGCCTGAAAGGCGCAGAACTGGGCCTCAAGGCCGTGACCGGCGTCTTCCGCATGCTTCTTCCCGAGTATTCCAGTGAAGACTTTGAACGAGACATGGAAAAAGAAGGGGAAAAAATCGAAACTAAAGCGCAGGTGCTCGAAGATAAAGCGGAAATCATGGAGAAACTTGTCGAAGAAATGCAGGAACTTCATGAACAGGTCGGTGACAGCGTGCCTGAGCTGGATGAACTCTCCTGGTTTTAAAGAATTGCCAATCCGATCAGCAAATTGAAAAACTGGTGATGATAACCGGGAACAAATACATAGTGATATCTGCCCTTGATGTGTAGCTGCAGCGTATCGTGGATGAGATAAGAACCGCCTAAACCGCCAAAAACTCCGCCGCTGATGGTCGATCCTTCCGAAATTGTATAGTTATCCCCCGGCCCCCAATATTCCAGAGTAATTTGTGTATTGGTCAAGTTATACAGTCCGACTCCCAATTCATAATTCCAATCATACCGATAAAGCATATAGTCTTCCATTCCTTTAAAGGAGAGAAGCAATTGAGAAATTCCAATGGACAGATCGTGAACCACCTCACCTTCCTCCGGCAGTCCGTTTGCCGCCAGGAATCGCGGAGTATTCAATGAATTTCGTGAATAGCCAAAAGTCAATCCCAAGATGGCATCATTCCTGAGAAGAATATCCGCTTCCATTGTCAAAGCGTAACCGCTCTTCCAATATTCAACAAAATCAAATGGATTCAAAGGTTGAACGATACCGCCATACAAACCGAGTCCCCACAAGACAGCCGGGGGAATTTCGTCAGCCGCGAGTTCGGCGTCCTGATCCAGCTTTTGATCACCGATCTGCGCAAACAGCATCTGCCAAGCACAAAACAACAGGAGAAAAGCAACTCTTTTGTTCATGAAACGACATTCCCAAAGATGATTGTACTCATATTAAAGTTAATACAATTGATAAATATTTCCACTATTTTTTTGTTGGAATAATAGCGGATCAGCAGGACGAACTCGAAATCATGATAAAAAAGAAAGTGATTATTGAACAATTCATATTTTGTATTTATCTTGCCTACGCCAATACATGCAGATAGATATGG
>RPQV01000275.1 GCA_003818595.1 Calditrichota bacterium | reverse complement strand
ATCAACTCTTTTAAATACATCGTGATACCTGTAAAAAAACCTTTAAAACAGGCATTAGATTCGATAAAGTATCCCTATAAATCGCATTCTAAGGGGAGGCTGAGATGTATATCAGGGAGCCGCAAATGGAGAGATGCGCCATGAGCGGCCTGCTTTAATAGCAGATAATTCGAAGTAATGAAATGGCTCAGTCGATCCCTTATGTCAGTTGCTTAGAATCCATTTGCGGGGTTAATAAATTGAATCAAAGAACCTTTTTCGCACTAACGACCAGCCTATATTTTGTCGTTTGATTTCTTTTGTTTTTCGCTTATCTTTCATCAGAAAAGCTGCCTCGTTAATTATTCTGTTTAAGCAACATAAAATATTAACTTTCACCTTTCCTTGTTTTTATTTAAGAAATTTGGGTATCATTTTCATTTTCCCTGAACTGAATTGAGTAAAAACAAACTTTATCTGCTGATTGGACATACTCTACGTGAAGGATTTTTTCGCAAATTCCACCAAATGTTTATTAATTCATCCTCAATTCTCCCCTTATAGCTCGCTGAATTATGATGACGTCTGCAAGATTGTCGGAGCAAAATATCCCGTGCCGCCGCTGGGTCTTTTGACTGTTGCAGCATTATTACCGCAGGATTGGAACTTTAAACTAATTGACATCAATGTAGAACCTCTTTTAGATTCGCATCTTGAATGGGCCGACATTATCTGCACAGGCGGTATGCTCTCTCAACAACGAGGTATCCTTTCAATAATTGACAAAGCACATCACCATGGCAAAAAAGTAGTTATTGGCGGTCCTGAGCCTACATGTCAACCGCAGCATTATCAAAAAGCAGACTATCTCGTGCTGGATGAAGGTGAAAACAGTATTCCTTTATTTTTAAAAGCGCTGCAAAACGGTGAAGAACATGGCGAATACCGATCCCTCAAACTGGCAGATATGACAGAGGCAGTTGTTCCTCGATTTGATCTGATCAAGCTTGATGATTATTTAATGATGGCCATACAGTTTTCACGTGGTTGCCCATATAACTGCGAGTTCTGCAACGTTATCGAATTATTTGGCAGAGAATCCAGAACTAAATCCCCCAAACACATTCTCAAAGAACTTGAAACACTGTATGATCTTGGTTATCGCGGTCATATTTTTTTTGTGGACGACAATTTCTTGAGTCATGGCATACGTGTGGAAAAACTATTATTGGTCATGTCCGAGTGGTCAAAAGAAAAAAAATACCCTTTCTTCTTTGCTGCAGAGGCATCCATAAATCTGGCAAACAAGGATAGATTTTTAGAACTGATGCGGGATATTGATTTTCGATATATCAGCATTGGTATAGAAACACCAGATGATAAAGTTCTCAAGATGGCGCAAAAGCAGCAAAATGTCAATAAACCCATTGTTGAAATTATGAAAAAAATATACTCTTATGGGATTTTAGTTGATTCATGCCTCATTATCGGATTTGACCATGAAACCGACATGACTGCCGATCTGATAATCAAGTGTATTCAAGATTCAGGAATTCCAATGGCGATGGTCGGAACGCTGTTTGCCTTGCCGAACACACAATTAGCGCAGCGTTTGCAAAAAGAGGGTCGACTCTTCAAGCCGGATACAACTATAGGGGATTCTCAAACTGAAATTGATCAAATGTCCAGCGGCTTAAACTTTGAGACCTCGAGGCCGCGAAAAGAAATTCTCAATGACTATATTAAAATTCTCGACGCCCTTTATAGCCCTGTTAATTATTTTCAAAGACTCACTTTGGTCGGTTTACTTTTGAAACGACAAATAAAACACAGACCAACATTTCGTGCCGCTTTAAAAAGGGCGCCGGTATTTTTTAAGATTTGTCGCCATCTCGGATTTCAAAAGAAAACAGGATTTCTATTTTGGAAAACATTTGTTATAATTTTGATAACAAATCCAAAGGCGCTTGAAGCTGTGCTCAGTCTTTCTGCCATGTATATTCATTTTTCACGTCACTCTCAATTCATCATCAATTTAACGAGAAATAAAATGAATGCTCTTGATTGTGATACAAGCTAAAGCTGCGCGTTTTATCAACCGATACCGGACTTTTAATTCCAACAATGTACTGTGAATGATTTCAGAGGAAAGAGGTCTGCGTGAAGTACACACTATCCCTGAGCGAACATCTGAAAAATAAAATTCAAGAGATAGTCGATCTGGATAGCGATCCGTTCTATCTCTATGACTCGAATAAAATCAAGCAAACCTGTCAAAAGTTTCTTGATATTCCTTATTCACCCAAGGCAATTCACTTTGCAATGATGGCCAATTCTACTCCCCAATTTATAAAAATTATTAAAGAGGCCGGGCTCTCTCTTTTTATCAATTCGATCATGCACCTCGATACTGCGCAACAATTGGGTTTCACCGGCAAGGATATTATCTACGCTGCATCAGCCATGGAAAAAAAAGTTATGCTGCGGGCTCACACTTCAGGCGCGCTTGTCATTCTTGATTCATTAGGCCAATTTAATCAATGGTGTAAATTACTACCTGACAGCCCAGTTGGCCTCAGGTGCAACATTGGTGATCTGGTAGTGCCGAGAAAAACAATCGCCGGTTATTTCATTGGAAAAGACAGCCGTCTTGGTCTAACAACTGAATCCATAGAAAAACTCACGGGTGATCCGCGCGTCATCGGCCTTCATATTTATGTGGGTACCAATATCCTTGATATTGATTATTTCCTGGCCTGCTATCGGCAAATAGTAAAATTATCTGCTTTATTTCCCAAGCTGCAATTCCTCGACTTTGGAGGTGGTTTTGGGCTTTTTGAAGATTCAAGAGAAGAATTTGATGTGAAAAAATATGGCAGCAGCGTTAGCCGTCTGATGAATCAATTATCTGAACAAGCAGGACACCCTATCAAGCTTTTCCTCGAACCCGGTCGGATCATTGGCGGGGACGCTGGTTATTTTATCTGCAAAGTAGTAGATATCAAGGAATGCGCCAATCAGCAGCTGATTGGTGTCAACGCCTCGTGTGTACAATTTCCGCGACCATTGTTTTATCCTGACAGCGCTTTTCATCCTATTTCTATCATTCACAAAACACCGTCAACCAACAACGCCCCCTTAAGGCTATCTTCGGTATACGGATGCTCGACCTACTCTCAAGACTTTTTAGCGCGCAATGTCCAGTTGCCCAATGTCGCTTTTGATGACATCGTTGTTTTGGGATATGCCGGCTCATATTGCGCCACGGCGCACACGAGCTTTTTAGGTTTTCCGACTGCCAAGGAGTATTTCCTGTGAATATAAAACCAGTGACAACGAAACGGGATATCAAAAAGTTCTATGATTTCAGCAGTAAAGTTTACAAAGAGTTGCCAAACCATCGCTCAACAGAAGACGACATCACGCGCTTGATTGTCCAAGGTCCATCTGTATTTCATACGCATGCATCCGTCAGACCATTTCTTTTGCAGCACAATGACAGGATAGTCGGACGCTTTGTACTTGTTCACGATCGGAAACTGCCAAACTTTGTTCAAGTCTCCTTTTTCGAAGCATACTCTGGTTTACCTGATATAGTTGAAACTATTCGAGCTCATTCCAAAATTCTCTTTCCTGCATGCCGGCGTATGGTTTGGGGTTTGAACGGCCACTTGAATTATGGCGCCGGTTTCCTGCTGAACAAGTTTGACGAACCTCCGATCTTCGGTCTGCCCTACACACCTGCTTATTATGTCAATTATTTTAAAGAACTTGACATGAAAGAGATGGTGTCATTTCGATTCCCGCTTCAAGCATTTATCGACTATCATAAATCAATCTCAACCCGCGCCAGGTTTGATGGTATTACTGTTCGGAAAATGAATAAAAAAAACCTGCTTCATGAAACGAAAATTTACACCTATCTGAATAATGCTTGTTTCCCTGGTCATCCTTATTGGGCCGATCGAGATATTCAGGAAGATTTTGAACTTTTTTCACCGTTTCGATTTCTGTTAAAGGAAGAAAACCTTTTATTTGCTGAAATGAATGGTGAACCAATAGGCTTTTTTCTTTGGTACCCGGACTTTAATCAGTTGGTCAAAGGAGATGAGTCGCTTGGGGTACGACACGCGCTGCGCTATCATCTTGTCAATCCGATTGACACCTTTCGTTTTACTGAAATTGCGGTGTTGCCGCGTTATAATATCAGCCCAGCCGTACAAGCCATGATTCTCAAGGCGACACCGCTTATACAAAAAACAGGTGTCAAATATGGTGAAGGTGGTTTTATATTTGAAGAGAATAAGCGCAGTATGGCGATGACTCGCCGTTTCCTCGAACGGGCGACGGGTAAAAAAATGCAGCCGTACCGCCGATATGCTGTTTTTGAAAACGATTTGTAATTCGTGACAATAGTTGGGTATCAACAAATAGATCGTACCGGCTATCATTGAGGCATCTTTTCTTATTATGATGAACCACAATGCGCGTAAAAAGAGCAGGGTTGAGCATTGCGTCAATCCACCTTCAGGTGACCGTCTAAAGATACTCGTATGTAAACCGCGGCTTGCACGTCAGACGATCAGACTCAATCGATTCATCGGATGTGAGCCCCTGGAGATGGAGTACCTCTATTCTGCCTTACAGCACCATGACGTGCAGTTGCTCGATGGCATTGTTGATCGCAGAGATCCGGTTCGACTGGCAAAAAAATATGGCCCACAGATTGTTTTATTCACATCGTTCATTACAACCATTTCTTCTGTTCTTAAAATAGCCGCTCAACTCAAGGCGTTACCGCATCCGCCACTCACTTTTGTTGGTGGACCTCATGCGGAGGTGATGCCGGAACATTTTTATTCGCAGTATATAGATGGTGTTTTTTTCGCCAACCAACTTGAGGCGCTTAATCGGGTCATAGTTAGCATACAGCAGAATGAATCCTATCACAATATACCGGGCGGCGCATTTCAGATTCAAGGTCAATTCAGGCGCAATCCCTCTTTACCATTGGATCCCGCAAGTCTGCCGCAGCCCAAACACATCCTCATCCGGCGCTTTCCGAAACGATATAAAATCATTCATTATAAACCCTGCGCAGCGATCAAAACCTCTTTTGGATGTCCGGACAAGTGCACTTTTTGTTTTTGTACGGAAATGCACGGCGGGACTTTTGCCGTTCGTCCGATTGAGGATGTAGTCGACGAGATCGAAACGATCCCAGTAAAAAACATAATAATCCTGGACGATAACTTTTTAATTAATCGGAAACGACTTTTAAAATTTTGCGATCTCATTGAAAAAAGAGCATTGCACAAGGAATTTATAGCTGTCGGCAATGCGCGTTTTGCTGCTCAGAACGCAGATATTATGAGGCGTCTGCGCCAAGTGGGCGTTACGGCATTGATGATTGGTTTTGAATTTGTCACGGATGAGCTGCTTGAATCCGTTGATAAAAAATCAACCATTGCTGAGAACAATGCCACTATAGAAATTTGCCGCGAATTGGACATTGATCTTTTTGCATTATT
>RPQV01000274.1 GCA_003818595.1 Calditrichota bacterium | reverse complement strand
TTTTTGAGATAATAATAAGTCAGGCCATAGTCAGCGTTTTTGAAATCGCCATAAAGATTGAGGGCGATGCTGATGCGCTGATCGCCTAATACATCAGACAGCATGATATTGGTATAACCCTGAGTACCGAAAAACTGGTCATAACCGACAGCGCCGTAAACCAAGTCCGGTGAGAATTTGACCTGATAGTTTGCAATTTTAAATTTGCCGGTCGGCAAGTAATAATCGCTCGAATCCAGAAAAACAGTTTGAGGGTCGAATTGCACTTTGCCATCGGCGAATGATTCATCAAAGGCAAATGTTGAGTATTTATTGGCCTGTTCATGATTGTGAGGCTGCTGAACATTGGTGAAATTCACGGTTTCTGCAACGGTGGATTCTTTCTTTTGACGTTGTTCGATAATAAACTGGGTCTCTTTGACAATGACATCGCCGGGTTTTATGTCGAGCGGATTTTTTAGCATGTAAATGTCATAGCCCGCATAATAGAATGAGGTAAACGCCAATCTGTTTATACTGCCGGCCCAAGTCGGCAAAAATGCGCCGGTGACAACGTTGGTGATCGGCCACTCCTCACCGGATGCGAGGTTTTTCAGATAAATATTTGATACACCGGAACGATCACTTGAAAATGCAATATAATTACCGTCAGGCGAATAAACGGGTGATCGTTCGAGAAAAGGAGAGTCGACCAACTTGCGCAGGTTTGTTCCGTCGGCTTCCATTTCAAAGATGTCATAATTTTTCATATCTAATTTTTCAGGATGGAAATTGCGCGGTGCGGTTAGAAGGTTATTGTTGCGATCGCTCGAAAAAATGAGTTTGAGACCGTCAGGCGCCCAATTAGGCTCGACGTCGCTGAAGGGATCGTTCGTCAACTTGATCAATTCATTTGTTTCGAGAGTGAGGCAATAGATGTCTGATTGACCATGTCTTATTCCCATGAAGGCAATTTTGTCTCCTTGCGGATTCCAGGTCGAATTGTAGACACCCTCTAATCCCGTGTTGATACTTTTGATAATTTTTCCCTCGTCTACATCGACGATATGTATCTCATCTTCAGAACCCGTTTTAGCGCTGAAAACCAGGTGTTTGTCGTCGGGACTCCAGTCAATTCCTCGTCCCTTCAACCAGTTCAATTCTTCAAGATTACCGGCGCGCTGGCCTCTGACTACTTTTATCAGAATTCGACCATCAATGGCGCTGGCAATAAAAATATCGAAATAATCTTCCTTGTCCGATAAAAAGGCAATCTTGTCCCCTTTCCTGCTGATCACTGGACTGGTGTTGACAAAATTACGCCATTTGCGATGATCGGTGATGCGTTTGCCGATTTCCTCTGGCTCTTTACGATCGGCAATGTCCGGCCAATATTTGCGTTTTAAATAGAGTTGCCATCTTTTCCCCAAATCTTCGATGTCGATCCCGATTGACTGTTTGAAACCACGGCTGACATTGCGGTTTATTTTCATCTTGTTGATCAATTCCCCCACCTTTTCATCGCCGTAAGTTTCTGCAATGTAGCGCAGCAGAGATTGGCCGCCCTTGTAGGCCAGAAATCCATTCAGGTAATCAATTTCCGGGAGATATCCGTTGACGGTGGCGTCACGCATGAACATGTCGCTTTCGATATCCCAACCGCGGCTTTCATGCTCAGCCAAACCCTCGATAAACCATAACGGCATCTGAAATTGGGTCAGTCCGGTGATAATCGATTGCGTTCCTGCACCATAGACCATTTGCAGCATGACGGCGTGTGTCAGTTCATGATGGATGACATGGCGGAATTTTTCCCATTCACCCTCGTAGGGTATGACTACACGATTTTTAAAAAATTCGGTAAAGCCGCCTACTGATTCTTCCGGCGGACTCAGGTCCACATTGGTTTGGCCGAAATCGTTGTGACTGTTATAGGTGATGATTTTAATTCGATCAGCCAATTCGTAACGAAGATTCCGGCTTAAAGAAATATAACTGTCTTCTGCGACCCTGGCCACAAATTCCGCAATTGATTCACCCCCTTCAGTAAAATAAATATCAAAATGCTCAGATTGAAGATACTGCCATTTGAAGGTTGTGCTTTGGACTTTGTTTTTGCCAAAGTACTGAGCTGTCGCTGTTTCACCCAGGCAGCACAACAACAGCAGCAGTCTTATAACCCATTGTTTCATTCTTTTTCTCCATAAGGCTTTATTGTAAGCCTCAATAATATTCAAGTATTTAAGCAAAAAAAATGAAAAATCAAAGATATAGTCTCCTCATCGCTGTTTATATTGGATGTTGTTTTTGTTCCTTTTATTTACACAATTTCTTATCTTGTAGTTCATGTTCAACGTTTGGGTGATGAACTGGTTCCGAAGCAAATGGATGAGCAGAACATCGTTTCGCGCGTGCGAATGGGATTTTGGGTACAATCAAACAAAGGATCGATGATGAAAAAACTTTATATATGGTTGTTCACTATACTGATCACGATCGCCTCGATCGTCTATCAGCGCAAGACCGGGCCGACGTATCCGATTGACGGCCAGGTTGAAATCGGTGGAATGCCCTTAGCCTACACATTTGAGCGGGCTCATGCCGGTGCGGGTGATCATGATGTGCGATTAGGCATCTCCAATGATCAAATCGTGGGGACGCTCTATTGGCGTCGATATAAAACAGATGATCCGTTTAATTCCGTCCCGATGCAAAACAAAGACGGGATTTTAACCGCAGGATTGCCTCATCAGCCGCCTGCGGGGAAATTGGAGTATCATGTCGCATTGGAATTCAAGGGAGAAAGGGTGACTTTCCCGCATCACAATGTGGTCATCCGATTTCGCGGTGATGTCCCGGCCTGGGCTTTGATTCCGCATATTCTTCTGATGTTTTTGGCCATGATTTTTTCCACCTATACCGGTTTGTCGGCAGCGATTAAAGATGAAAAGCTTTACCGATGGATTTGGATAACCTGTCTGGTTTTATTTGCGGGCGGATTTATTTTTGGTCCTTTGGTACAAAAGTTTGCCTTTGGTGATTTTTGGACGGGAATCCCGTTTGGAACTGATCTGACGGATAACAAGACTCTGGTGGCACAAATGGCTTGGATTATGGCATTAATTATTTATCGACGAAATCCCAAAAATCGCCTTGTCGTGATCATTGCGGCTGCGATCACATTGATCGTCTTTTTAATTCCTCATAGTTTAATGGGATCGGAATTGGACTATGGGCAGGAGGGAATGGGGAAGGTCTGAAGGTCTCAAGGTCTCAAGGTCTCAAGGTCTCAAGGTCTGAAGGTCTGGAGGTCGGAAAGGGGATATTGGGAGGGGTGATTGTGGAGGAGCATCGGGAGGTTTTTTGGGGGCGAGATTTGATTCTGTAGTCTTTCGATTAAAAGCAGGTATTAACTCAACGCACGTCTGGTCATTATTGATCTATTGCCTGTATATCTTTCCGTACTATTCGTCGCTTCCGGGATTTGAGAGGGGACGAAAATTCACGATCGTTAATTCATCACGTTGAACCAATGTCATGAATCGTCTGTCAATTGGTATTTAAATTGGCATACAAGTGCCATGATGGCAGACATTAAATACAAGCTGACAACAAGTATAACATTTGTTAAAACCAATAGTTAGATTGTTTTCGTAAATTGGCATGAGAATTGATTTGAGTGAGATGAATTTATTTAAAGGAGATTGATCATGTATTATGGCCCCTTTCGACCGTTTCGTGATTTGCAGAATTTGCAGAGTGAACTGAACCGCGTTTTTCGTCATGCTCATGATGAGAACGAGGTTGAATGCAGAGGTTCGTGGATTCCCAGTGTGGATGTCAGAGAAACTGGAGAAGCGTTTGTTATTTTGGCAGAACTTCCCGGAATGAAACGCGAAGATATTCATCTGAGTATTCGAGATCGAATTCTTGAACTCAGCGGTGAGAAGAAAAGAACGCAACACAATGAGCATGACGTCCTTCACCAGATGGAAACACGATATGGCAATTTCTGTCGCAAGTTCTCGCTTTCCACTGATATTGATACTTTGAAAATAAATGCTGTCTTTAAAGACGGCGTCTTGGAACTCACCCTGCCCAAAGCTGAACAGGTGAAGGCCAAGGATATTGAAATAAAAACTATATAATAAGGAGGTAACGAATCATGACTGTTGTACGCTGGCGACCGTTTCGCGAGATGAATACCCTGCAACGGGAAATGAATCGTGCGTTTGATTCTTTTTTCCGAGATGTGGATGACGAGTCACAAGAGTCGACTTGGTATCCAAGCCTTGATGTGAAGGAAACTGTGGAAAAGATTGAAGTATATGCGGAATTACCCGGGTTACAGAAACAAGATATCAAAGTATCGATTCGTGACAACATCCTCACGCTTGCGGGAGAGAAACGAAGAGAGGAAGAAGATAAAGATGCCAATTTCCATCGCGTTGAAAGAGTGTATGGAACATTTTCGCGCACTATTACGCTTCCTGCCCGAGTTGATGTAAATAAAATCGAGGCGCTGTTCAAAGACGGCGTTTTGCATCTTTCTCTCGCAAAAGCGGAAGATGAAAAACCGCGGCATATTGAAATTAAATAACCGATCCTTCTGAAAGCGGATATCGAGAGGTATCCGCTTTTTTTATTTTGAGAAATAATTTCAACATCTCCTCTCGAGCTTTGCCCTCTTTATTATGATCACCTGCCGAAATGATTTGCAATTCGTTCTGTCATTTGCTAATTTCATTTAATTCCTGCAAAAATTTACTCACGAATAACGATATCTGGGGAGAGTATGCGCAACAAGACTCTGCTGTACACGGCGCTCCTTACATCGTTGATGCCGTTGATATCCTTCAATTGCGCGAAAATGCCGCAGAAATATTACCGTCTGAAGAGTTTGTGGGTTCAAAATCGTAACCAAATCACGCCGAATGATTTTGACGGCGACGGAGTCGACGAACTGCTGATGCAGACGCAAATTCAGGTCGATGTCATCTCGCAGGAGGAACAAGCCTATTATCACAGCTTTCGGATGGATCAATATCCAGGATTTTCTGCTTATCCCCTTCCCGGCGCCAAAATCGATTCGATCACGATCATTAATATTTACAGCCGTGAGCCAAAAAGGTGCATTGATTTAATGGCCTATGTCCGTGAAGGAGATGAGAGCCGTTATGTATGGAACCTTTTCAACTTTCCATGGCACGATGTGTCCGCAAGAGGCGGTTACGAGCAGGGTATCGGACCTATCGGCATGTTCATGTCAAAAGGAAGACCATTGTTGCTTTTTCGATTGAACACTGCCTACAATCTCGAGTGTGATCGCGGCCTTTTGGCCTATGACCTCGAGGCACGGCGCGAAGTATGGCGGTTCAGATGCGCGCCGCAATTGAGGAGTTGGCAATTTGTCGATATCGATGATGATGGAAATGACGAGATCATCCTCGGCAGCTATGCGCCCTCAAACATGTTCCATGTGAACGATACCAGCGATGATAGTTCTTATGTTTTTGTTCTCGATAATGATGGTTCCTTATTGTGGCACAAGTCAATGGCTGGAGAATATAC
>RPQV01000273.1 GCA_003818595.1 Calditrichota bacterium | reverse complement strand
AGGCGCGGCGGACTTGACAACTGATCCACCTGTAACAGGGGCTCGCCGATCGAGTGCATTGTTCGCGGAAACATTTCTTCGAGTGATCTGCCGACCATACTCGTGACGATAGCAGACTGAGTCGTCTCGGGAATCAGGCCGCTGCAAATGGTCGCGCCGTCGCGAAGCACGGTATATTCATCCGCGATTTCTTCAATTTCTTCGAGAAAGTGGCTGATGTAAATGATGGTCACGCCTTGATTGCGCAGGCGTTTGATGGCGGAAAACAGATTTTGCGTGTCTTCTGCAGAGAGGGAACTGGTGGGTTCGTCCATGACAATGAGTTGGGAGCGCAGCAGCAGGGAGCGGGCAATCTCGACAATCTGTTGTTTGCCGATGCCCAAGGCTTTCACCGGCATTTTGGGATCGATGTCTTCATGGCCGAGTATGGCCAATGCGTCGCGAACCTGCTCATCCTGATGGATCAGGATGCCGTTTTTCTGCCTTTCGACGCCCAGAGTGACGTTCTCTTCGACCGTCAAATGAGGTGCGAGGGTCAGCTCTTGATAAATCATGCTGACGCCGGCAATCCGAGCATCCTTGGGTTGCCGCGGGGCGTACGACTGCTGATTCAGGCTCATTCTGCCCGTATCCGGCATCAGACTGCCGCTGAGAATTTTCATCAGCGTGCTTTTGCCGGCGCCGTTTTCTCCGATCAATGCGTGCACTGCACCGCGGCTCACCTGCAGAGCCACGTTTTGAAGAGCAACGACGGCGCCGAATCGTTTGCTGATTCCCTCCATGCTGAGGAAGGCACTCATTTATTGGCTCCCAGCCACCTTTCGAGATTCGGGGAAGTGATTTCGACAATGTCCGGATCGGCGATATTTTCCGGTGTCACGAAAATCACATTGGTTTCCACCCGCTCAGGTACGGCGACGCCATTCAGAACATTAACCGCTGTTTTGACGCCGGTATAGCCGATGGCAAACGGATCCTGAACAATGACGCCGTGAATTTCCCGATTACGAATGGCTTCGGCGATGGGATCGGTATAATCAAATCCCACCAGCTTGACTTTGCCGGCTTTGCCCACGGTTTTGAGCGCGCGCAGCATACCGAAGGTTGTCGATTCGTTGGGGCAGAAAATGCCGTCGACGTCGGAATATTTATTCAGCAGGTTTTGGCCGGTTTTGAGCGCCAATTCGATGGTGACGCCGGCATATTGATCCGAGGAAAGGACTTTAATTCCTTTGGCATTCTCTTTCAACCAGTCGAGGAATCCCTCCTCACGGTTGTGGGTGCTGTTGCTCCCTTCATTAAAGCGCATGAGAATCACTTTTCCTTTGCCGCCCAACATTTCGGTCAATTTTTGTGCGGCTAACTGTCCACCGGCAAAATTATTGGTGGCAACAAAGCTGGAGTATCCTTCTCCTTTGAGGCCGGAATCGATGATGACCACGGGAATTTTGCGTTTCAAAGCGGATTTAACCGGGCGTACGAGCGCATTTTCGTCCAACGGAGCGAGCACGATAGCACTGACGCCGCGGCTGATGAAATTCTGCACGATGTTGATCTGCTGTTCGCGATCGCTCTCTTTTTGTGGGCCCTGCCAGATGACCTTAACGCCCAACTCTTGCGCAGCTTTTTCACCACCGGCATGGACAGTTTTCCAAAAGAGGATATCACTGCCTTTGGGGATGAGGGCGATCTCAATCTCCTTTGATTTTGAACAGGAAAGGAGCCATAATGAGGACATAAATCCCAAAACACAAAACCACTTGAGCACGGTTGTTCTCCAAAAGTTAGTGAAAAATGATATAAAGAATGATCATGATGGCGAGGAGTAAGGCGGCGAGGACTTTATAATTCGCCAATCCCGGCCATCCTTTATCCTGCAGAGCCATGAGAGGTTTCGGCCAATACAGCTTTTCCGCGTCCTCATGTGCCTGCTTGGGATACAAGCGGGTGAATAAAACCTGCATGGCGATGCAGAGCAGCAGGAGATAAAACGCCATCATCATGAACGGAGTGTCGATAAAAAATGAAGGGACTGCGGAAAAGGTCTGCGGGAATCCTTTATGCAGACTTTTGACAACAAACAGCAACGCGCCGATTGCAGAGCCGATCCACAGCGTGAGGCGGGCGCTTTTGGCCGATGCTTTGGGCCAAAAGATGCCGACCATGAAAACGCAGGTGACGGGAGGGGCGATGTGAGCGATGATGTCGTTCAGTCCTTCGAAAATACTCGAGTAGGAATTCAGCAGCGGCACCAGAGCGATGGCGATGAGCATGGCAAAGAATGCCGCCCAACGGCCGACGCTCACCAGTTGTTTATCCGAGGTATGAGGACGGAATCTTTTATATAAATCATAACTGAACAGCGTCGAGACGGAATTTAACGCGCCGGAAACGGTGCTCATCAGAGCGGCCATCAGGGCGGCAGCCATCACGCCCGTCAGCCCCGGCGGCAATAAATGGGTGATCATGTAGGCATAGACTTCTTTTGAATTATTGATGGTGAGATTGAGTTTGCCCTGATCGATGATGGAATAAAACACCAAACCCGGCAGGACGAAAATGAAAACCGGTAGAATCTTGATCAGTCCGGCAAACAGCGGCCCGGTGCGGGCATGATTTTCGTCGCGGGCGCCGAGGACGCGCTGGACGATCGTTTGATCCGCACACCAATACCAGATTCCCAATACCGGGTATCCCAGAAAAATGGAATACCAGGGGAAATTGCTCGCATCGCCGTGGGGCCGCAACATGGATAGTTTACGCAACTCTTCCGCGGTATTCAATCCATCCATCATCCCGTTCCAACCGCCGACTTTATCAAAGGCGAAAATGGTGATGATGATCGCGCCGAGGAGCAGCACGACTGTTTGTATGGACTCGGTCACCACGACCGCCATCAGTCCGCCGACAATGGTATATAATCCGGTCAACACAGCCATCGCAATGATGCTCACCCAGACGTTGATGCCGAACATACCGTGAAGAACAATGGAACCGGTGACCATTGAAAAACCGATGTGAATGGTGATGGCGGAGATCATGGATAAAACGGCCAGCCAGTCACGGCATTCGCGCGAATAGCGTTTTTCCAAAAAATCCGGCAGAGTCGAAACGCGGGAGCGGATATAAAAGGGAGCGAAAAAAAGTCCCAGCAGCACCAGCGTGAAAGCAGCCATCCACTCAAAGTTGCCCATGAGCAGGCCGGTGTCGAATCCTGCCTGGGCTAAACTGACCAGATGAACGCAGGAGATATTGGTGGCAAACAGCGCCATGCCGATCATCGGCCAGCGCAGAGACTTGCCCGCAAGGAAATAATCACCTGCGCCATGCCCTTGTTTTTTGCGCAATCCCGCCCAGATTCCGAGACTGACAATACCAACGAGATAAACGATGATGACGATAATGTCCCAGGCGACGATGGGAGATGTCGCTGAACTGTTAATGAGTGGTGTGGCGGGCATTTTTTTCCTTTCCTTTCGCTTTCATATTAAAACGCAGAGGCGCAGAGGCCGCCGAGGAAACGCAGAGGTCATCGCGCGATTTTTGATTTATTAATCCCGTAGTCGAAAAGGCTGCAAAGTGGGTGCAAATTATCTTCAAGCTCGAAATCCTCCGCGTTCTCTGCGCCTCTGCGTTGGAGCAGTATTCTCAATTTGTATGAAACACCTCGCGCATCGGCTGCCAACAGGGTTGATTCTCAAGCGGATGGCACATGATGCCGCTGATCTGCTTCATGATCGGTTCGAAGGACTTATTTTGTATGAGCGCCTGGAGATCCGCCTGCTCGTCTTCACCATAATATTCGAAATAGACGTAAACTGTGCGCTCTTTGATAAAGAGCGAGAGATTTTGGGTATGCAGCGGTTCGGCTAAACGGGTGAGCAATTCATGGTTATCGGCGATGACCTGCCGAAATGGGCTCTCCTGGTCGGGCAGGATTTCCGCGGTGAACGCGAAATGGTGAACCTGGCGATAGTCCATTTGGCGCGCGTCAATGTGCAACAATTCTTCCATTGAAGCCCACCATTCGCCCGGTTTGCGATTCTCCAGAGGTTCCTGCATCGGATCGGTTAATTTCCACCATTCCTGGGTGACCGGATCCGCTTTGATTGCGGCGGCGTCTGTCGCCGGGTCGGTGCCCACGTATTCGTGATGTGCGAACAAAATGCCGTCGCGTAAAAAAATGGTATAATTGCGCATATTGGATTTATAAATTCGGCTTAAAACGCCGGGGAAGGTGTGTTTATGAATGATAATATAGCGTTCTTCATATTCCGGGCGGACGCGGATGAGTTCGCCGGTGCGGCTGGTCACTTTCAGAAACGCCTCCGCTTGGTCAATGCGGCGACACTCGAACGGACTGATGAGCAGAATGAAAAGTGCGGCGGCAAGATTTTTGCGCATAATGGACTCTCCTGAATATGTGGTTCTTGATAAAATTTAAAATAATGGATTGAGATTGTATTTGCAAGCTTAATTTCAAGTTTCGGGGAAAAGATTCATCCTGAAATCAAGTCATTGCTTCGGCGTTCCGCTGGGAAGGCTGCTAAAGTGCTGGATGCACGGGGGAACGCCCCGCAATGACTTGGTGGAGGTACGGCGATGAAGTATCGTACAGCGGGATCAATAAACAATAAACTCTATTTTTTGCGTGAGGTGAGTGGAGAAATCGAGATTTAATGAGTATTAATTGACCCCTTTGCTGTCATCCATAGTCGGATCATTCGTTCTGAAGTATTTGCGATCAACTCACCGGCATTTTGAATGGCTTGCTCGATGGATAGGGGACGATCGCAGATTGAAAACATTGCTGCCAAGCCCAAGTCGTAGAGAATATTCGACTCCTGTGTGACAGCGCCTGCAATGGCAATAACCGGCACTCCTGCTTTTCGGGCGCGGGATAAAATACCGGCAATTGTTTTGCCCATGGCTGTTTGGCCGTCGATTTTGCCTTCTCCGGTGAGAATCAGTTCCGCCTGATGGAGATGATCATCAAAATGAAGCGTGTCCATGATCAGATTTATCCCCGAAACCAATTCGGCATTCAAAAAGGCCTTCAGACCCGCCCCCAAGCCTCCTGCCGCGCCTGCGCCCGGCATGTCGCGCACCGGCGAGGCGACTGATTCGATGAGGTCAATAATTCTGGCCATGTGCAGTTCGAGCCGTTCCACATCTTGTGGTGAAGCACCTTTTTGCGGAGAAAATACGCGCGCTGCTCCTCTTGCGCCCAGCAGGGGATTGTCGATGTCACAGGCGACGCAAATATCAACATCCTTGAGGCGGGGATCAAGTCCATCGAGTTCGATACGGCTGACTGCGCCCATGAGTTCGCCCGTCATCGGTTGACGGATTAAATAGTCCTGATGATAAAACTTAACCCCCAGAGCCTGTGCCATACCCGTCCCACAATCGGTAGTGGCGGAGCCGCCGATGCCGATCAGCAGCGAGTTGGCGTCCGCATCCATTGCCGCCCGAATCAGTTGACCGACACCGTAGCTGGTTGTATTGAGGGGATTTCTTTGCTGCAGAGGAACCAGAGAGAGTCCGGCGGCCT
>RPQV01000272.1 GCA_003818595.1 Calditrichota bacterium | reverse complement strand
GCGGGCGCCACACCTTGATTGACCCAAGTCACCGAAAGATTAAAACGGCCGCCCGGATTCATTGCCGTTGGAAAGTCGCAGCTTTTAATAAAATACCAATATCCGCACAGATTGGTCAGTTCGACGGCCAAATCAGGATTCTCCTTGAGCCAAAGGTCGGCGTAACCATGAAAACCGATGTAAGTGGCGTGCAGGGTGCGGATGTTGCGGCGCAAAACCTCAGCCCCGCTGATTCCGAGAGAGGGAATAACCTCGGCGCCGTTTTTGCCGAGCCAGTTGCCATTGCTCTTAACGGCATTGTAATGTTCAGATTCTAAAATGGTCGGTAGGTGAGCGTAAGTTGTTGCGAAATAGTTGGGACGATTGATTCCCCAATTTTTACGCGCCCCATCATGTAACCACCAATCTACCAAAGGGCTGTCGTCACGCATGCCGAGTCCCTGCGATATGGAATAATCGAGCAGAATTTTTTCATCCGCCGCGCTTTTGCTCCAGTTCAAATAATCATCCACCATGATTATTTGCGTTTTTACATAGGTGCGTTTCATTATATTGATATGGGCTTGTATCTGTTTGACGGTAGGCGATTTATTCGAAGAAAATCCAGTATGACCTTCGCCCCAATCGCCGATACCGCCGAGATCAATATATATGATCTGCGGATGACCGTCGTAACGTGCTGCGAATGCCCGGTGCATGTCCTCCCATTTTGCCAAAAATATTGGGTCGTCCCACACCGGTTCCCATTGCTTGACGCCCCAATTGGTCACCTCAATTCCTTTGGCGCCCGCGTCACGCACCCATTTGGGAGTGGCATAGCAAACGCCGTTTACCTTTTGGTTCACGCCAACGCCCAAATCGCCGGTTTCTTTGGCGGTGATGCGGAAAGAAAATTGATAGCCTTTTGGCCCCCAGTGCGACATCAACTCATCGATGAGGCTCCAGTCATATTGATCTTCCGTCAATTCGAGAAAGGACCACGCCAATCGAATGTAAATATGATCCATGCCGGGAAAATCATCCAGGTCAGCGTCGTCTTTGATTTTATAACCCCAGACGCCGTTATCATAATAGTGATGATACCAGCCTTTGTGAGGATTCTCCAGCAGGCGCTGTTCATCCCATTGCATGCTCAAGTCGCCAGCCATAGCGGCGGTCATCGTTGCCATACAAATGAGGATGATGAGCATAATTTTGTTCATGACGGCTCCCTTTTGTACGCGCATCATCTCAATAAATGCATTTTTTTAACCTGATTGCCTTGATCGGTTCGGAGTTGGTAAATATACAAACCTGAAGCGCACATTCTGCCGAGCGCATCACGACCATCCCAGGTGTAACCATGATCGCCCGATGGTTGGAAAGCGCTGTAGTCAGTCACCCGTCGGCCGAGAGTGTCGAATATAGTCAGTTCGGCAAGACCACTCTTTTCCAGGGTATAACTGATGGTGGTCTGCGGATTAAACGGATTGGGATAGTTTTGATGTAATTTAAAATCGAGTTCAGTTGAAGCGGCAGCATGTTCGGCTGTCGTCCATTGTTTGTCGATCACCACCACAGCATCGAGATAGAAAGAGATGGTGTTTCCGCCGAGTACGAATTTAAACATCAAGTTTTCATCGTCGGCTGTCGGTTCAAAAGTAAAAGGACCATAAGTGTCCAGCTCTTCGACGTCAATATTAAAGCTGAACAAAGGGGAATAATCATCATAATTTTTAGAGATATCCAGATAAATATTCTTGGCTTCATCGGCTTGAGCGGTAAAGGTCGCCTCGTAAGTGTGCCCTGCTTTCACCTTGAAAGGCTGCATGAGCTGCACCGCCCAAAACTGATCGCCCTGATTCTGGATTTCAATGACCACGCCGGAAGAGTCATCGGTCAGCAGGAGGTCCGGGACGATGGTGCAGGTCGAAACCGCATTCACATAATTGTCCAGGAACCATGGCGAGAGTGCACAATTGAATTCGCCATTGATGATGACATTGCCGGGCTTTTCCGCGCCGACAGTGATTAAAATCGGTTCTGTGGCAACCGACTCGCCCAGGGTGTCGCTCGCCTTGGCGTACAGCTCATACATCCCGTCCGGCACGGCAGGCCACATGATTTCATAAGGGCTTTTGGTAATCGTTTTGAATTTCTTCCCATTGATATAAAATTCGACATTTTTGACGCTGCCGGTTTGGACCGTCACTTCGGCGGCCAGTCTGATGTCGCTGCAGACATCATAACGCGCATTTTTCACCGGATCGGTCAGTTTGAGATTCACGTTTTGTGCCGAAATTGATGCGGCTACGCAGAATAAAAGAATCGGGATAAAAATCTTCAGGGATTTCATGGTGATACTCACTTTATTGTTAGACATCATAATATGAATATACTCAACCGCTTGTTCGATTAAAAGATATTTTCATCGGAAGAGAAAAGATAGTAATACCTCAGTCATGGGTAACCTATGCATTCGCATCTTCACGCAGATCTATCCGCAGCTCCGTTGACTAATATCGGAATCCCCGAGCGATCAAAAATCAACGTCATTTGTTAATTGACCGGTTTTTACCTTATTTTTGCTCCGCTAACCTTAGTAGCTAAAAGGTTCCTCACGATTCTTACCTTATTACCTTATTCTTCTGCAGTGTTTCCCGGTAATGTTTTATGAATTGTTCATAATCCTCTGCAAAGGTCACCTTTTTATGATGATTGGAGAGATACCATCTTGATCAATAATAAAAAATAAATGCTTCCTCGCACGGAGTCACGGAGTCACAGAGACCAGATAATAAAGCTTTGCGGTCGTGGCGGCTTTGCGTGAATCAGGTAACTATCGAAGGCTGCATTAAGAAGCCTCTGTGTCTTTATGACTCCGTGCGAGGTACTTCTTTGCGCTCCTTTGCGTTTTTGCGGCTTTGCGTGATTCTTCATTTTAGCATTTCCGGCTTGACAATAATGTGCTGTATGAACAGGCGAATCGGCTTATTCCCATAACTGAGGTATTACAAAAGATATGTCATTGTTGTTGATTGTGTCATAAATTTTTGCAAACTTTAGCTACAAGTCGTGGCGTACTTTACTTGATAATCACTTTATAAGGATCGGCGTGTTGTTGTCAGTGTAGTTTTTGAATTCATCCTCTGTTAAATTACAACATCACTCTGATCTGAAAACCTTTTTTAAAATGGAGGTACCCAATGACCACAGATATGAATCGCCGCACCTTCCTCGGATCAGCTGCGGCAGCTGGTGCATTTACGATTGTTCCGAGACATGTCCTGGGGGGAAACGCGTTTGTCGCTCCCAGTGATAAACTCACCTTTGCCCACATCGGGATGGGGACGCAGAGCATTCGCGAGCTCGAAGGACTGCTCGCCGATCCGCGCATACAAATTGTCTCGGTCTGCGATCCCAATCGAGACAGTTCCGACTATGTGGAGTGGGGCAAGAATGAAATTCGCGATCGTATTCGATCCTATGTGGGGAATGCCGGTTGGAGAGAGAATGTCAACGGCTGCCCCGGCGGTCGAGAGGTGGGAAAGGAAGTGATCGAAACCTATTATGCCAACCAGCGCGGCGCCGAAAAGTTCAAGGGCTGCTCGATCTATGCCGACTTTCGTGAACTTTTGGAAAAAGAAAAAGATATCGATGCGGTCAAGATTATGACGCCCGATCATCTGCATGCGACGATTTCCATCGCCGCCCTGAAAAAGGGCAAGCACGTATTGATGCACAAACCCATCGCCAATCGGATGGTTGAGGGAAAGCGGGTTCGTGAAGTGGCAGGCCAGAGCAAGGCGGTCACGCACCTGCTGGCTTTTGGCAGCGGCGCCGGCAACGGCAGAATTGTGGATCAAATTAAAAAGGGCGTCATCGGTCCGCTGCGGGAGATCCACAACTGGACCAACCGACCGGTTTGGCCGCAATACACGCAACTTCCCGAAGATCGTCCGCCCATCCCCGATGGCTTTGATTGGGAATTGTGGCTTGGTCCTTCACTTTCACGTCCGTTCCATCCCTGTTATACGCATACGGTCTATCGCGGCTGGTACGAATTCGGCGGCGGCTCGCTGGCCGACATGGGCATCTACAGCCTGTTGCCGGTCTTTAACGGATTAAATTTACAGTGTGCACAAAGCGCCGAAGCCTGGGCCACCCACACCTGTACCATTATTGATAACGTCAGCACCGAAATAGAGAATGATTTTGCTTATCCCACCGCCTGCGCCATGCGGTTCCACTTTGCCGCGGCAGAGTTTACTCCGGAAATCGATTTGTTCTGGTACGACGGCGGCATGAAACCTCGTCTGGGAAGGGAAATCGAAGCCTTTAACCTCAAAATGGAACGAGAGGGCATCTTGTTCGTTGGGGATGATGGAGCCATTTTTGCCGATTTCCGCGGCGCCAATGCCCAATTGCTGCTGATGGGACAAAACAGCCCATTGCCTTTGGAAGAACCCGAAGCGCCGGGTGTGCGACCCAACCGGCGCGACAATCCCTGGATCAATGCTTTTCTCAACAGTGAACCGGCGCCCGGCGATTTCATCAAGGCCGCAGCCATAACCGATACCGTCAACCTGGGAACAGTGGCTCTGCGTGCCGGAGAAAAGGTGATTTATGACAGCGATAAAATGCAGATCACCAATAATGCGGATGCCAACAAATACCTCGTTCGTGAATATCGACAAGGCTGGGAACTTTAAAAAAGCCGTTCAACAGGACCGTGTCGGTGATGCTGTCCTGTTGACGGCAGTTTTTAAGCACTCAAGGTTTGATAAAATGAGGAGTTTTTTATGAATAATCTGTCCAGACGACAGTTCATCGCTGCGGGCGCCTTGGGATTTGCTGCCCTGCGACTCAAAACTGCAGCGGCTGAGGGAACCGCGGAAAATCTCATCGAAATGCCGCCGGGTTGTCAAGTCTATGGTGTCAGAGAACGACTGGTCACTGACTTGAGCGGCGTTCTAAAAGAACTGTATGATGCCGGATACCGTTTGCTGGAATTCTGCTCGCCTCCTGGTTACTCATGGGACGGCGGCGGATTCACGCCCCTGCTCAATTTGAGCGCGCAGGAGATCAAACGACAAGTGGATGAAGCGGGATTGCGAATGGTGAGCTGTCATTACCAATATCAGGAACTGTTGGAACACCTTGATGAGCGGATCGAATTCGCCAAGCTTCTTGGCCTCGAACACATGGTCGTCGCCAGTGTGGGGCGCCCTGAAACCTTGGATGCATGGCTGGAATGCGCGGATCATTTGAACAAGATCGGTTCAAGCGTGCGCGACGCCGGGATGAAACTGGTCTTTCACAATCACACCCAGGAGTGGCAGGAGATCGACGGCGTCCTGGTTTTTGATGCATTGACCAAACGATTTGATCCAAGCCTGGTGAACTGGCAATTCCATTTGCAGAACCCTCTTTCCGGTCCTAATCCCATCGAGGTGCTGACCAAATATTCGGGTCGCATCTTGTCTTTGCATATTATGGATTATAGCAATGATCGTAGAGGTTCGACGCCGGTTGGGCAAGGGGTCATCGAATGGAAAAAGCTCTTCGCGGCGGCTCAAG
>RPQV01000271.1 GCA_003818595.1 Calditrichota bacterium | reverse complement strand
CGGAGACTGCCAAACGCAGCAATGCCGCTCATCTCCCCGCGTTTGTCGGGAAAAGTTTCGATGTCTGCCCAGCTCTCCAGATCGTAGGGCGTAAGAGAGGCATTCGGGTATCGCGCCCAGTCCGCCGGCGCGCCGTCGATAAAAACCTGGGTGACCACTTGGTTGAAATCAGCTTTCCAAACGGTGTCATCATCCTTTTGCCAACCAACGACAACATCCAGTCCGGTAATGATGACCAGCTCATCCGCATAGTTTTTAAATGTGAGGGGAGCGGTTTTTGTACCGCTGTTTGAGGGTGTTATCGTTTCACGGTATGTGCCACTGCGAATCATGCACACATCACCCGCGATCATAACGGTTGCCGCTTTTTGAATGGTTTTGAACGGTTGCGCCAGGGTGCCCGGATTGGCATCGTCCCCAAAAGTTGAAACAACATAATCAGCAGATGGGGAAATCGTTGTTAAACAACAAAAAATGACGAATACTCGTTTCATTTGCGTTCCTAAATATTTAAATCTCAATCCTCTTTTGTAAACGCATACATCATCATATCCACCACTTTACCATCCTTGACCGCAGCGCGACGCAGGCGGCCTTCGAGCAGATAACCGCATTTTTCCAGCACGCGACAGGAAGCGGCGTTATGGGCAAAGGGTGTGGCATAGATGCGGATGAGACGATATGTTTCCATGGCATAACGGGTTACTGCCGAAAGCGCCTCGGAAGTCAGCCCGCGACCCCAATACTCCTCGCTCAACCAGTAACCGATCTCGGCGCTGAACCGCTCCACATCCTGATGGCGAATAAAACCGATGCTGCCGATCGCCTCATCCTGAGGAGAGGCGATGCAGAAATAACTCTGCGGCTTCATTGCCAATGCCTGTTCGATGAAACGCTGCGCGTCCGCCAGGGCATAAGGAAAAGGGAAAGCATCGCGCAGATTCAGCCAAATCTTGCGGTTGTCCGCATGCCGCGCCACCGCGGGCGCGTCGTCACGCCGCCACAATCGGACCGACAGCCTTTCGGATGTGTAAATTCGCTCCAGCAAGAGTTCTCCTTTCTATGAATCACCTGATCAGGAGTATCTTCTGCAACCGTAACTCTCCGGCTGCGGAATATCTCACCCAATACATGCCGCTGGACAACGCTGCAGCATCCAGTGCAAACTGATGAGTGCCAGTTTGTTTAAAGCCTGAAAAAAGCGTCTCCACGCGACGGCCGAGAAGATCGAAAACATCCACTGTAACTTGACCACTCTGCGGTAAGGTGATTTCAATGGTGGTCCGTGGATTAAAGGGATTTGGGAATGCCCGCAAAGCAAGAGAATGGGACTCCGGAAGATGATTGACCGCTGTGATGCTTCCTTGTCCGCTCAACTTGACCGCCGTGATCGACAAGGCCGGCAAGGTCAGCGAAAACCTGTTGCCGGATATAGCCGCTGTTCCCTGCTTGAGCGCATTGACGCTGTGCGATTTAAAGGTTTCGCTGTTGGGTAGATCATCCAACATAATGGTCGGGGAAATACCATCTGCAGTCTGAAAGTGATTCAACTGAACATTGGTTTCGAAACTCTCTTTCAGTGAGCGGTTCACCAGAAAAACCGTGAGTGTATCAGCCGAGGTGTTCATCGATGCATAGGCGGAGACGCTGTTTTCCTGATCGGAAGCAGCGGTGACTCGAATTTCCTGCATGGAACGACTGAACAGATGCACCACTTCGTACATGCCGACTTTCCAGTCCCAGGGCGTAAAAAGCTCCACCCCGTTGTCGGCGAAAACGCCCAACGTCGATGCATACCATACCGCAGTGACATTGGGATCGCTTCCTTTGACGCCCATTTCGGTGATGCTCAGTCCCACGCCATGGTCGAGGCCCATATATTTCTCCAACCAGACTCGGCATCGTTCAAAGACATACTCTTTGGTAATACTGTTGTCCCACGCAACTGAACCTGCCCGCTTGACGCCGTTGGCGCCGGGATAATTGTAGGTCTTATCAAACCAAACCCGATGCAGCTGCACAATATCTGCGGCAGTACTCTCACCCGGGTAAAAATGAAGATCGAGCACATCCAAAAGCCGAACGCCGGAAGCAATCTGTTCCTCAGCAACACGCTTGATGAAATATTCGAGCCAAACGTAACTTTTGCTTCCCTCTTTGACTTTATCATCGTTCCAGTTGTACCATTGCCACTCGTTCGTGGCAACCGGCCCAAGCAGTTTAATATTCGGGAATCGAGCGCGCGCAGCTTTGGCCACCGCAAAATAGCGCTGCATATACTCTTCGGCGCTTATTCTCACGGTAATGACATCATCATGAGTGCCGTTCCATACTTCCGGCTCATTGTCCATGTTCCAATAATTAAACGAATCAGGATCAAGACCCAGGCCGTTCACGCCGAACCATTTGTCCAAAATTCCGACTGTCGAGTCAGCAGGCCACTCGACGAGATAGAGATTGGGATTGCCGTCTCCGAGATCGGGCCCGCCGCCGCCCGCCCAGTTGTTGTACACACCATCCCACCACTTTGATTGATTATATCCCCAATCATTGAAATTATGACTCGTATTTCCCGCAACAAATCCAATGAGCTGCAATGCCCATAGTCCTTTGGCGTCGGGAATATTCTGCTGCAAGCTCGACGCCGCAAAATCCCAATCATGAGCATAAACATTGTTGTACCAGTCGGGGTGACTAGTGAGTTTTCGTCGCCAATTATACTTGGTCGAATTGTTGCCGCCGTTCTCACGAAAAATACGGATGCCGGCGTCGCGCAGGAATTGCCATTGGATTTTCGAAATCGCTTTCTTGGGATCATCCGAAAGCGAATTGTTTTTGCCCAAAATCCAGGGCGAGATTGGCTTTTGTCCTGAGCCGGCGTCAATTTGAATCTCAACAGCGGACAAGGATAGAGTCAGGATCATATACAAAAGGGTAAAACGCAGCATAGAATCTCCATTATCATTTGCACCCGAGTACAGCATCAGAGGTTTATAATCTTCATATTGATTTGATCAGGCAGGCTTTCGCCGGTTCAGCAGTCCATTGCGCAGCTCCAACACGCGATCCATTTTCTCTGCCAGATGCAGGGCATGAGTGACGAGAACAAGGGTCACCTTTTCCGATCTGTTCAGCTCGACGAGCAGATTCCCCAGATTCTCTGCATTTTCCGCATCCAGCGAACCGGTCGGCTCGTCGGCAAGCAACAGTTTGGGTTGATTGATGAGCGCCCGCACCACGGCGGTCCGCTGTTGTTCGCCGCCTGAAAGCTGAGCCGGTCTCTGGTGAAGATGTGCCCCCAGACCGACTTTATTCAACAGCGATTCAGCCCTCGCTATGGCGTTCTCATCAGCCTGGAAAGCAAGCGTGGGCAAGAGGACATTTTCCAGTACCGAAAGCTGGGGCAAAAGATGATGCAGCTGAAAAATGAATCCGATTTCCCGATTTCGTACCCTGGCCAGTTCCTCATCAGGCAGTGAGGCAAGATCACGTCCATCAAGCAGAATACGGCCCATCGTCGGTCTATCCAATCCGCCCATCAGATTCAGCAGCGTGCTTTTGCCTGAACCTGAGGGCCCAACAATCGCCACACTTTCACCCGGATTGACCTGAAATGAGATGTTGTGCAGGATTTCGCGCGGCACACCCGAATGATAACTTTTATATACAGCTTCAAGAGATAACAATCGTCACGCCCTTTCATTCAATTGTGTATTTTTCTCTACTCCTCAATACGATACAGGTGCGTTCTGCTGCGAAGTATCAACGAATTGGCCTTCACCGCCGGGGAAGCCATAAAACCATCTCCCAGCATATTCACTGCCAAAGGTTTATAGGTTTTTTCAGCAGCCACCACGGTGGTTTTGCCTTTTTTATCAAAGAAATAAATTCTACCCTGGGCATACAGCAGCGAAGCGCCGAACATACCGTTCAATTTTTGCTGCCACAACACTTCCCCGGTTTTGGCATTCAGGCAACTTGCCGTGCCGCGATCATCGACAGTGAAAATCAGGTGATTGACAAAAACCGGCGATGATTCAATGGGGATGTGTTCGACCACCTTCCATGCCACATGGGTTGTGGTGACATCGCCGACGCCGTCCGGCTTGACCGCCCACAGTTCGGCGGACTCTTCCTCCCAACCGGTATTGACGTAAACCATGCCATCACCGGCAATCGGACGGGAAATCGTGGAATCGCCGCCGTACACCACCCGCCATATTTCCTTGCCGGTATAAGGATCGAATGCCTGACAAACCTTTGATCCATTACTGATCAATTGCGGTTTGCCGTTCACACGAATGATGATCGGGGTGATATAGGCTTTATAGTACAACGGTTTGTCGGTATAGTGCTCCTTGGGCCGCTCCGCCTTCCACACCATCTTGCCGGTCGCTTTATTCAAAGCGACGATCAACTGCACATCCGACCCCTCCAAGTGAAGGATCAACAAATTTTCAAAAATAAAAGGCGAGGCAGCAGGGCCTTGAACATGCTCGCAATGCAATTCATTCCAGCGCCATATAACTTTGCCGCTGCGGGTATCGATACAGGCCGTCCCGAACGTCCCATAGTGCACATAGACTCGTCCTTCTTCGATCACAGGTGAGGGTGTGGCATAGCTGTTGAGGGAATTAATACTTTGCGGATCCGTACAGGAGAAAACCTTGATATCACGCATCACCTTGCCGGAAGGATAATCAACAGCCAGTGCATAAAATTCATGCCCATCCTCCTTGGCCGTGGTCAACCAGATTTGATCGCCCCAGATGACCGGTGTTGACCACCCTTTATCGTGAATGATGGTTTTCCATTTAATGTTTTCGGTTTCACTCCACGTCAACGGCAACGAAACGGCATCCGAACAACCATCGCCGGCAGTTCCGCGCCAATCCGGCCAATGATCCCCGGCGAATGCTGCGACAGTGAGACAAACGAATAACAAAAGGCTTTTCATAAACACTCCATAAAATTATTGACTCCCACGTAAGCAAAGTTAACGCGTTAATTTGTCTCATTCGAAATCAAAAATGATTTCACCCTCTCAATTATGCTGCCTGGCGATCCTCCAAAACTTGAGTATATATAGAAATAATATCCTGCGCCAGCTGTTCCATCGAAAAATGCTGGTGGACATGGGCGTGGCCCTGATGAGCGAGTTTCTGCAATTGCTGCGGTGTGCGCAACAGTGTTGCCCAAGCCTGCGATAAATGCAGTCCGTCATTGGGTTCATAAATCAGACCGCCTCCGGTCGTCCGAATAAATTCTGCATAACCTCCAACATTGGGTTGAACAATCGGTACACCCGCAGCAAGTGCTTCCACTTGGTAAGCACCAAAGGCTTCACCTCCTAGTACGGGAACTGACAGCATGGTCAACGATCTTAAAAACTCGATCCGATGGGATTTATCAAACTCTTCCCAAATTTCGACATCCTGCAGCATGGCGTTGTCCGCAAGTTGTTTCTTCACCTGGTTGACGAACAGCTTGTCGTCGCCGGTGTAGCCTCCGGTCAACAGCAGACGCGTATTTTGAAATTCACTGTTCCGTTTCAAATGGATG
>RPQV01000270.1 GCA_003818595.1 Calditrichota bacterium | reverse complement strand
CTCCTATTCCTGATGATCAAGTGATTGGGTTCCGGCGACAGCATATTTTTTCAGCAAATACACATCGGCAACCATTAATGCGCCGTACACGAGGGTGAACAGAACGAGTGACAAGAGGATCTCTCCGCTGCTGACAGCGGTTGAAACAGACTGTTCCACGCGCAGAATGCCGAATACCGCCCAGGGTTGACGGGCGATTTCAGTAAAAATCCATCCTGTCGAATTGGCGATATAAGGCAGCGCTATCGCCCAAATCAGGACTCGGTACAGCCACGGTTTGAGGTCGAGGCGATTGCGAATCCACCGGAACAGCAGAAACAACAGCAGAAGCAGCATCACCATGCCGGCGCCGACCATGGCTCGAAAAGTCCAATAAGAGATGGCCACTGGAGGAACATAATCGCCCGGGCCAAAAGTTTTTACATATTCTTCCTGAATATCATTGATGCCTTTTACCTCGCCGCTGAAACGGTTATAAGATAAAAAGCTCAGCAGAGCGGGTATTTTCAGGGCAAATACATCTTTACGCTCTCTTTCATTGACGATGGTGAAGAGCGACAGGGGAGCAGGATTTTCACTTTCCCAGAGAGCCTCGGCAGCCGCCATTTTCATGGGCTGAATCTTCACCATATGTTGAGCCTGGTGATGACCTCCGAGGAGGACAAAAACGATGCCGATTGAGCCGAAAATCATCCCCATTCGAAATGACTTGGCCCAAACGTCGCCGTCGCTGCTTTTCTTGAGCAAATGGTAAGCCGAGATGCCGATGACAAAAAAGGCCGCTGTAGACAGAGCGGAAAAAAAGACATGCGGAAACTGCACCCACACATGGCCGTTGAAGAGCAGGGCAAAAAAATCAACCATTTCCGCTCGGCCATTTCGCAATGCATAGCCGACAGGTTGCTGCATAAATGAATTGGCAATCAGAATCCATAATGCCGAGAGGTTTGAACCAATGGCGACGATCCACATCGCTGTGACATGTTGAATCTTCGACAGCCGATTCCAACCGAATATCCACACTCCCAGGAATGTGGATTCCAGAAAAAAGGCGAGGAGGGCTTCAATGGCCAAGGGCGCGCCGAATATATCACCGACAAAACGCGAATATTCGGACCAATTCATGCCGAACTGGAACTCCTGCACAATGCCGGTGACCACTCCCATGGCAAAATTGATCAAAAACAATTTACCCCAGAATTTGGTCATTCGCTTGTAGTTTTCATTCCCGCTTCGCACATAGAGAGTCTCCATGACGGCAACCATGATGGAAAGCCCCAAAGTCAGCGGCACAAAGAAAAAATGATAGATGGTTGTCACCGCGAATTGCAGTCGCGCCAACAGCAATGCATCCATACAACCTCCTGTTTTATCAACCGGTCTTCAAGTTTTCTGATGTAAATCAGTGTTCGTAAATGCAACATCGGATATTTTTGTATCACGCAGCGCCTGAAGCAGCTGTTGTTCCTGTCCTTCAAAAAAATGGTAAAGCTTACATTCTTGTATCATGGGACAGTGAAAATCCGGGTTCATACACTCATTCAGGCGGGATTTAAATCCGACAGCGACAAGAATATCAAGTAGTGAAATCTCTGTGGGAAGTTTGGTCAGAAAAACACCACCGTCTTTCCCTTGAACCGTGCCGACGAAACCACTTTTTTTAAGTCGAAAAATGATTTTCGTTGCAAAGGGTCGACTGATGGAAAGCAAGGATGAAATAGTCGATATCGGTGCCACCGCCCTATTCGAGATCCCCGCTAAATATGCAGAAATGCGGAGGGCGTAATCATGTTCTCTTTTTATGAATGCATTCAAACTAAATCTATTCCAGTATAATTATACCTATCAAGTATAATATAAAATTCAAGTCAATAAGCTGCAAGCATTTTTTAACGTTGACGATACGCGAAAATCAGATAAATCACGATTGGAACAAAACTGGCCAGGGAAACAAAGATGATAAACACCCAGGTGTTGTCGAAAAGGGAAGAGACATTTTTCGCCATAGCAACTAGTTTCATCTGCAGAGTGGTAAACACCACCAACAGTGAAACCTTGAGAACAGCCAGAAACTGGCGTGCCAGGATATATTGACGCTGAGCATTTTCAGGTGTTATTTTGACCGGATAATTGAACATCTGCGGGAATCGATTCGCCAGCGAGAGCAGACCTACGAGAAAAACTGATGCCGACGGCAAAAGCCAAATCGTTTTCTTGGAACCCCATCCATCGACGGCGCCGCTGATATCGAAGTGAGTGGGAATCCTCTCCGGCAGATCGCGATAATGACTGGCGGTCATCATTCCCATCAACAGCAGCAGCGCCCATACGAGCCAGTCGCACCATTTTTCAATCTCGGTTTTGGGTTGTTGGTAATTAACTGAATTCATGATGCATCCTTTCTGACGTTTTCCGATTGCTAGAGTGCGCCGAGTTTTTCCAATCGGATTACGATGGCGCTGGGTGAACGATGTAAATAACGGGAGATGAGTTCGATATTTTTGTTTGACCGATAGATCTGAATTAATTCCTTTTCTTCCTCGGCAGTCCATTTTCTTGAATTTTGAAAGAATGATTCTCCCCTCCTGCCGAAAGGATCGTCTTTAAAATCTCGACGCATCGATTGCCGTTGCTCATCGTCGGGATTATATAATGTGACATGAGAATCAGGGGCATATTGACTGGGCAATTTCAGTCGATTAGCGGTCCTGGTCACCGCGACATATAACAGATTCACCTCTTCAGCCAGAGCCGATTTGTTAATCGGCTTTTTCGCTTGTACCTCCACAGCTCTGATGATATCCGATTCAGAGATAAAATCGGACATCACCGTGACGTGGTCATACTCAAGGCCTTTGCTTCGATGCACCGTGGAAAAAATCATATCAGCTTGTTCTCGTCGGTCATCCGGCACTTGGGCCTCTTTCAATTTCTTGAGCAAAGCAGGCAGTTCGCTGCCATATTGTTTGATCAGATCGATGATTAATTTCAATGTATTATCTTCGGTTTTGGCAGCATAATCTTCGAGCTGATTGAAACTGGTCATGGTTTTAATCAACGGATCTTTAATATATTCAGGGTGATCAAGGTAAAGATTGAGGACATCATAGAGCGAATTTCCTCCATCCGCGTATAAATAGGAGCCGAAATTGCCTTCAAAATAGTGATTTTTTATCTCTCTGCGCTCGAACAGCAGTTGAATAGCCCTCGTCAACAGCAGAGTGTTGGATCGTGCCAAAGTTGCATATCGACTGCATGAGGTCACTCCTCCGATACCCCGGATCATGGAGCTGTTAGTTTCAGCAAAGTGGCGTTTCCATAAAAGTATTTTTTCGGCCAAAACCGCGATCTCCTGGTCAAATCGAAAGCTGCAGGTCAAACTCTTTTGCGGGAAATCCACCGTGTCAAGGGAATTGACGGCAAAGCGCCAACCATAAATTTGTTGATGTCGATCGCCGACGATGATGTGCGTCGCCGACTGCTTGAGGAAAACATCCAACATAGCCGGCGATGCATCCTGTCCCTCGTCAAATAAAATGATTGCAAAGGGCAATCGAGGCTGCAAAAGCTGAAATTTTTTCAAATAGAAATCGTGTGTAATGTCGATTTCCCCATGTTCCATCTTGGCGAGCAGGGTTCTAGTCCGCTGCAGAATCTCGTCGTAATGCTTTGCAACGAATTCCCGCGCTTTGTCTTCCACAACAATATCCAAATAACTGAGGTCTGAAACTTTGGCGCGGGCGCTGTTGCAAAAATAGGCGGCAAACTTGTTGATGTGATTGGCGAGAATAAATGGGGCGAGTTTGTCGCGTCGATGAGGTTTGAGATCGAGTAGTTGCGTTAGTTCAAAGGATGAATATCCAGTGCGCAGGGAATAGGTGCTTTTTCTGACGACATGACGATGGGCGAGTGAGTGAGCGGTTTCCACCTGCACATGAGTGAGTCCCAACTGGCGGAATTTTCGTTCCGCCTCCTGGCGGACGGAGCGATTAAATGCCAGATAAAGAATAGGTACGTCAGGGCGGCATTTTGCATACTCGATCACGGTGGTGGTTTTTCCCGAGCCCGCCACAGCGTTAATTTTGAGATCGCCCTGACTGTTGACGATCTCTATTTGTTCATCCGTCAGCTGCACATTCGAACTTGGCTTTGACAACATCCATTGCAACTAAAAAATTCTAATTAAAGCTACTCAATACACGATTGAATGCTAAATTACACATTCTCCCGAATTCAGCAATCGATTTTTTCTATCAATAGATTTTTATTGAACATTTCATTATTTTTTGATAGTTTTGAATAAAATCAATATATTTGCCAACGCGTCAGACAGAAAATAATGAATTCAATTATCAATCACATGATCAATTTTATCCCATGAATGAATCAGTCCCTCAAATCACATTGAATTCGACCAGCGATCGTGTAACATCGGCGAATAGAGTGACCGTCGTCGGTTTTTTCATAAACCTTCTGCTCACTGCCGGGAAATTGGCAGCCGGCATCTTTGGTCATAGCAGCGCCATGGTGGCCGACGCCCTCCATTCCCTGTCTGACTTTGCCACCGATATCATTGTATTAGTCTGTTTTCGTATCATCGGCCAGCCCATTGATAAAAACCATGACTATGGTCATGGAAAATTCGAAACATTTGCCTCCGTACTGGTCGGAGCGACATTATTCGCCGTCGGCATTGGAATTCTGGTCAGCGGGGTGAAAAAAATTTGGTTTGGCCTTCATGGCACAACCATCATCACTCCAAATTTTGTCGCTCTACTCGCCGCTGTCATATCAATTGTCTCCAAAGAATGGCTCTATCGTTATACCGCGAAAGTCGGTAGAAAAATCGACAGTCAGGCGGTCATTGCCAATGCATGGCATCATCGCTCCGATGCATTCTCTTCAATCGGCACCGCCATCGGTATTGGAGGCGCGATCGTTCTCGGCGGCAAATGGCATATTTTAGATCCCATCGCTGCGGTGATCGTCAGCTTTTTCATCATCAAAGTTGCCGGAGAGATCGCCATAACCAGCCTGCACGATCTGATGGAACAGTCCCTTGATGAAGAAATTGAAAAGGAAATCATCGAAATTGCCGCAAATATCGAGGGAACCCTGGAGCCGCACGAACTGCGCACCAGACGGATCGGCAGCACCGTTGCGATTGACCTCCACATTTATGTCGACAGAAATTTAAAAGTCATCGATGCGCATGATATTGCCACCAATGTCGAAAATGCATTGCGGGAACGATTCGGCCAGGAGACGTTCGTATCCGTGCACATGGAACCTGGCGTCGTATTCGGTTAAATCAACCAAGTGGTCAAATCAGTAAAGTCTCGAACGCGGATTTTCACTCACATTTGTCTCCCCTAATTTCCCGTAGACGTGTAATATTGATACTAAAAAATCGTTCGCTTTCAGAAGCAACATGATTCCCCAGTTGCGTTGAACAAAACAAAAGCGGATTCTTTTCAACGAACCCGCTTTCATGTCAACAAGATTATTTCGGCAAAGCGGTCAGAGCAAACACCATCGTAAACAAAGCGACGGTTTCGATCACTCCGATG
>RPQV01000269.1 GCA_003818595.1 Calditrichota bacterium | reverse complement strand
GGGCCTTCATAATCCTTTTTCTGGGCGTAAACAGATACCGCCAGTAAAGCGACCAGAAGGAGAGTGACGGCTTTAGTTTTGAGATTCAGCATATTATCGTTAACCTCCATATTAAGGAAAAATTGAACTGCTTTATCATCAGAGATCACTATGGCAGTCCTGGACGTAATGATCTGAATCCAAGTCAATGATAACGCGTCTATTTATTTTTGCTCATATCCTGACCATAATCAAGCCGGACGTCACTGGTAATCACGGGAAAGGAAGGAACAGCGATTGGATACGGCACATTCTGTTCGATGACGAACATGTCGATACGGGTCAGCTTGACGTCCTCAAACATCTTCATGTCAATCTCAACCTGGTCGCTGTATTTGACCTGGAGACTGTCGACATAAGGATTCAAATACTGTTCCAGTGTTTTAGCCGGCTCTTTATATATGTTATAGGTACAGCCCTGACTGCGGAGAACCTGCTGTTCGTGAAAGAGGGCGACAGCATGATCCTGCCACATATCGGCATAACGCTTAATGGACGGCAAACGATCATAATTTCGTTTATAGGATTCTTCTGTCAAGTATTTGTCGCGGATTAAATCAACAACCGCGAGCTTGAATTGTTCGTTAAAGTTGTTGTCATTCACTCTTTTTTTGCGGAACACCAGCGGATGTCTGGACATTTCGTCCCGCAGCCGTTCAACAGTCCAAACGTCACCGGCGATCGTGAGCAGCGGCCAGTCCTTGATTTCTTCAAATTCATTGGTGATCGGCTTGGGAGTCACATTCTGCGACTCTTCTCCCCATAATTTGGTGTTAAATTGTTTTTGTTTTTCTTCCTCGGGGATGATATAGAGTGGTTTGATAGCGTCCGCCAGACGATAGAAGGCTTTGGCCTCGAACTGAACGGTTTTGCCCTTCATGACCTTGAGCACATATTTTTCATATATTTTTTCTGCTTCCCGTCGGTTCAGACGCTCTTTGACGTCATTCATCCGCAGCCGGATTTGCTCATCGGTGATCGCAATCGATTCATTCCATCCCAGTATCTTGATGGCGGTATATAACTTTTCATCCGTCTGAATCGGGCCTATGACCTGTCCGACGCGCAAGGTGTCCGAATAGAGTGCTTCAATAATGGCATCATTGCCTTCCCGTTGCCATACGACTTGGCGGGTCGGCACAGCATCAGTGCCGCCGATTTTGGCGTACACATCCTCGAAGGAGTTGCGCGGATCGTTCAATAATTTTTGTACCGAATCGGCCTCGCTTTTGTTGGGGAGGGAAAAATAAGCCACATCATATTCGCGACCTGCCCAACGATAAGCCTTCCTGACCTGGGCATCTTCCAGTTTGACTTTGTCAAATCCTTCCGCATTATAGAGATATTTTCTCATCATCTGTTCTTTGCGGCCTTGAATGTAGTTCTGAAATTCCCGGCTTTGATAAAGCGGATTATCAGTACCGGCTTCCAGAGCCACCATTTTTTCAGCCAAAAGAGAATTGAGGATCATTTTTTTGTGAACATATTGATCGCCGCGCAAGTAGGTCGGGCGAATGGTATATTCAGCTCGACGAATGAATTCGTCCAGTGTGATCAATCGATCCCCTACGCGTGCTAAAACAGCGGGCTCTGGTTCCTTTGCTTTTCGTGCGCAGGAGAAGATCAGGGATAAAAGAACGGGGAACAGCAGAACAGGATAATATTTTTTCATGATTTCCATCAGTTTAGGCGATAATATTTTATTTTTACAACGCCGAGCGAATGTATTCGTTCCGAAATTCGACCAATATGGGCAAAAAAAGACTCTGGTAAAATCGAGGTTTTACCAGAGTCTCTGGTGATCAACAAATATAGGAAATTACATCAAAAGGTAATTCCACAGGTATAGGTATGAAAATCGCCCAGCAATCCGACGCTTTTGTAGGCATAATCAAGGCGCAGGCCCACATTGCCCATCAGATTGAGGAACAATCCGCCGCCGAAGGTCGGGCCGTATTCGGATTCCTGCAGGAACAGCGCTTTATATCCGCCGCGCAGGTAAAAGCTGCCCAGGGCCGGGACTTTGAGCTGGTACTGCGCGCCGACGTTCACCGATTCGTTGTTGTTATTCGGATGAAGCGCATCCACGGCGAGGGTGAGACGGCTTGATTTCGTCACCAGCGGATGAACGGAGATGCCGACGCGAAAGATCAGCGGCAGTTCCCATTCAACGGCTTCGAATTTTCCGTTGGCGTATTGATAGTTGCCCTGCTCATCGGGGAGGATGTCGATGGGGAACAGAAGGTCCATGCCGTCATATTTCATTCTCGTTCCGTAATTCGAAATGCTCATGCCGATGTTCATGCCGTCTGCTCTTTCACCTGTCGGCGAGAAAAAGGCGGTATTCAATTTGACGCCCAAATCGAGCGCCATTGCGCTGGCGCTCGAGTGCCAGATTTTAGAGCCGACATATTTGACGGCAGCGCCGAATGAAAACCATTGTGCCAATCGACGCGAATAGGCGAGAGAAGCGGCATATTCATTGGCGGTGAACATCTCACCCGTACCTTCCTGGAAGTCCAGATTGGTGACCGGCATATCGCCGTAACCGACCTGGGTCAAACCAAGGGCGAGGGTTCCGATGCGGGGCAGTGCGAGGCCGACGCCGACGAATGAGGTGTTGATGTCGACCAGCCAGGGTTGGATGGAGAACTGCGCCTCGCTTTTATCCATATATCCGAGGCCGGCCGGATTCCAATACATTGAAGAAATATCGTCAGCAATGCTGACATAGGCATCGCCCATGGCCGTACCTGCGCTTCCCATACCGATTTCCAAAAAGTTGGCGGAAACGGTACCCGCACGACTCTTAACAGCATAGCTGTTGGGCGCCAGGCAGAGGAGCAGCAGGCCGCCGATGACCAACAAACTAATACCTTTATTTCCAATCATAGTTTAACCTCTTTTATGTTTTGTCTCTTCATGTGTACCCTTACCAGTGACCGCAACGGAACTATTTGATGACGGCGAATTTGCCCATGATTTCATCGCCCGTTGCGGCGGCCTTCAGGTGGTAAATATACATACCGGCGGCTGCTTCCAGTCTGTCTTTTGTCAGCAGGTCCCAATACGCGATGCCGTTTTCGGCTGAATTCTGCACATCAATCTCCTGGATAAAAATGCCGCTGGAGGTAAAGATTTTGATGGTGCAGTTTGCGGGAACATGCGTCCACATGATGCGTCGGCGCTGGTTAAAGTCTTTGTTGGCGAGAGAAGGTTCCAGAGCATTGGTGGCCACATAAGGATTGGGTACCACTTTGATCTGCTTCAATGCTTCAGCCATGTTTTCACCGAGCGTTGATTCATTAATGTTGAGTCTGAACATCAGCGAATCGGTTTCAAAGAATGGGCGATTGAATTTCACTTTGTATACGGCATCGGAGCCGGTGGCCGGAATGTCCGACGCCGAGGCGGCATCATTAAAGTCGATGATGAATACCGTGCCGGCCCAGGTGCCTTTATCATCAACGGCGCCGACGAGAATGCGGTCGTTGACCAGATCGAACTGACCGTCTGCATTGAGGTCGTGGCCGACCATTTCCATTTTGCGCGGCTGTTTGGTCACCGGATCGATGATCGAAGAGTTTTGGACATAAAAGGGAAAAGTCTGCTGGCCCATCAGGCCGTCCTGAATGCGCACGCCGTTTTCATCCTTGATGCGCGTGGATATTTTGATGATGAAAGCAGATGTAAAGGGTTCCTGCCAGATGAGATCATAATCCCAGGGGAAAAAGATCGCTTCGGTTGCTGAAGGAGTGATGCGGATGGGGCCTTCGCCGGTCTGCCAGCCGCTGCGGAGATAATCGTATTCGGCCAGCTCCACCGGAGTTCTCAATGTCAATGAGATGCCGTCGAAGATATCGCTGACCGCGCTGTCGGTTTTGATGAACCAGTAGCCGAGTGACTCGGTCGAATCGGCGATCATCTGTCCGGGATTCTCCGCATTTTCCTGATAAACCATCACATCGGAACCATCCACGGAACGGTAAACCTTGAGTCCGCTGGCAGCCCACTGCAGTCCCCAGTCCATGTTGCGGATTTCCCTGATTCGTTCAATCTGGAACTTGACTTTGTATTCAGCGCCGTTGATCGCGGCTTTTCTCGCCAGCAGATTGGCGCTGATCGAACCGGTACCCAATGTCACTGTGGGAATCACTTCGCTGCTCGCCTCGACCTTGTAACCGGCGGCTTCCTGACGCGGCACGGCGATGGCTACGTTTTTGGATACGAAGGTGATATTTTCGGCTTCATCCACTTTGAGTTCAAAGTTGTTTTCGGAAGGACGAACGCCGATATCGGGCATGCCGTAATCGTAGGCGACGAGGGCATAATAGTAGGTGCGTCCATTTTGGACTACCTCATCGCGATAGGAATGCTGGATTCCGCTGTCGGTGCCGAGGTAGAATGCGCCGCCGTCAACCAGACCGTAACCGGCGAATCCTTTTCGGCCGTTGACCAGGTCGCAGTTGAACAGCCATTGGCGTTCCTTGGGATTGCCGTAGCCGTCGGTGATCTGCACCGCATCGGTCAGATTGCGGTCGCTGGCTTTATAGAGTCTGTAGCCTTCGAAATCATTTTCATTTTTCAAAAAGGCGTCGCGCGTTTTGATTTCAGAATCGTTGTTCCAGGTCAGCAGGATGAAGCCGTCTCCCGGGGTGGCGGTGAGCGTCGGCATGACCGGCGGCTGAGCGAAACGATAGTCGGTTTCATAAATGATCTGGACAATTTTTTTCAGTTCAAACAAGGCGATGGGGGGATTGACCACCGGGTCGCCGGCTTTGATGTTTTTGCCGTCGTCCCATGAGTGAAGCTGGGACATGGAGATGCGTTCAATATTGCCGCCGTAGAGGGGGAATACGCCGGTGGCGAACACTTCCGCCAGGTTGGAGACGGCGCCGATGAAAGGCACCAGTGAATCCGCGCCCACCAGATCCCACATCGATTCGTCATTGCGGAACCAGTATCGATAGGGCGGAACATGGTCCGGGATCGGGAACAGGCGGAAACTGGTCAGACCGAGCATGTCGGTTTCGGTGACATCGACCAGGCCAAAGTCCGGTTCGCAGCCGACGCCGATTTTCAGGTCGGGTCTGCCGTTGCCTTCGGTACCGTCGACATCGGGACCCAGGTAACCCAGTTCGCCGGGGCCTTTGCCGTCCAGACCGACGTCGTCATTGATGTCTTCGCCTTCGTCCCAGCGGCCGTTGGCGTTGGCGTCTGCAAAACTTTCCCAATCCTGATCTTCATCCGCATCCCAGTGCTCGCGCAGATCCGCCTCGGTCAACTGGTAGAATTTAAGGAAATCTTCAATATTGTCAATGCCGTCGCGGGGACCGACAAAAGAAACCGCGACGTTGTCGCGTTTTTCGTCGATGATGCCGTCTTCGTCATTGTCAAAACCATCAGTTGCGTTACCCGGAGATTCGAGATAGGCAAAGCCCATGGTGCCGACCTTCAGTCCGTAAAGACCGATGGCGTCGACATCCCAGGAATAGGCGAGGTCAAGGAAGGTGTCATAGGCGGCCAGTTCGTCATTGGCTT